>NZ_DAIQNN010000031.1:0-35482 GCF_036788415.1 Rubrimonas sp.
GGCCTCGGTCAATTCCGACCTACCCGATCTGTCCACCCGAAGGGGCGCACTCCAGTGGACCATGCCCCCAAGGGAATGGGCCATGGCCAAGGCCCAGTTCGCCGTCATCTTCGGCAAACGCTTCACCCGGGCGATGGCCTGATGATCAGTCGCCCGCCCGCACACGGAATCTCCGAGGATCCCGCCGCCAAGCCCGGAAAGCCGGGGCTTGAGATCGCGCACCTGCCGCGGCGGCGGGCCATGGAGACGTGCGAAGAGCCGGTGACGCCGGGTGTCGTCCATGGAACGCCTCGCAGATCAAGCCAATGTTCCGCAAAAGCTCCATACGCGTGCCGCCGTCGCAACACCAAACGCGGACATCGCCGAATTCTTCGTTTGGAAACAACGGTCCTCACTTGGGATCCGCTCCTCTCGGTTCGCTCTCCGCTCAAAACTCCCGCCGCGCCCTGAGCGCCGCGCCGAGCGTTCCGTCGTCGAGATAATCGAGCGACCCGCCCACCGGCACGCCCTGCCCCAGCGAGGTCACCCGCAGCCCCCGCCCCTCCAGCCGCTCTGCGATGTAATGGGCCGTGGTCGCCCCATCCACGGTCGCGCCGAGGGCGAGGATCACCTCCGCCACGCCCGCCTCCGCCACGCGCGCCTCGAGCTGAGGGATGCGCAGCGCCTGAGGCCCGACCCCGTCGAGCGCCGACAGCACGCCGCCGAGCACGTGGTAGCGCCCGCGGAACACGCCGGCCCGCTCCAGCGCCCAGAGATCGCCAACATCTTCGACGACGCAGAGCGCCGACGGATCGCGCCGCGGATCGGCGCAGATCGCGCAGGGGTCCGAGGTGCCGAGATTGCCGCAAAGGCCGCACAGCTTCGCCCTCTCCGCCACATCGGCCATCGCGCGGGCGAGCGGCGCGAGCAGCGCCTCGCGGCGGCGCGCCATCGCCAGCACGGCGCGGCGCGCCGAACGCGGCCCGAGGCCGGGCAGCTTCGCCATCAGCGCGATCAGCCGGGCGATTTCCGGCCCGCCGGGCTCTTCCATCGATTTTGCGCCTTTTCCTTTCCGCCCCGCCGCGCCATGACCACGCCATGAGCGACACACGCAAGCGACCGGCCCCGCCGGCCTGGCTGCTCGGCTCCGTGCTGATCTCATGCACGGCGGCCGGCATCCTTTCAACCGACCTCTATGCGCCGACGCTGCCGCATCTGCCCGAGATCTTCGGCGTGACCGAAGCGGAGGCGCAGCTGACGATGACCGTCAACCTCGCGGCCTTCGGACTCGCGATCCTGTTCTGGGGGCCGGTGGCGGAGCGGTTCGGCCGCCGCGTCACCCTGCTCGTCGGCGTGTCGGGGTTCCTCGCCTCCACCCTGCTCTGCGCCTTCGCCTGGTCGTTCGAGGCGCTGCTCTGGGGCCGCGCGCTGCAGGGGATCACGGCGAGCGCGCAATCGGTCGTGGTGGTGCTGATCATCCGCGAGACCTACGACCGGGTGACGGCGTTGCGGCTGATGGGGGTCTACGGCTTCGCATTGGGGCTGGCGCCCGCCGTCGGCCCTCTGATCGGCGGGCATCTGTTCGTCTGGCTGGGCTGGCGCGCGCCTTTCGTCGCGCTCGCGATCTTTCTCGCGGTCGCCCTGCGCGCCTGCTGGCGCGTCGCGCCCGAGACGGGGACGCCGCAACTCGACGCGCTCGACCCCGTGCTGATCCTCGACGACTATATGGGCCTGTTGGCGAAACGCCGCTTCCTGCGGGTGGCGGCGCCGCTGGCGGCGACCTCCGGCGCGCTGTTCGCCTATCTGATCGAAGGGCCGTTCCTGTTCATCGACACGTTCGGGCTGCCCACGGAATCCTTCGGGGTCTGGCACGCGCTGATCGTGATCGCCTACATGCTCGGCGCGCTGACCGCGACCGCCCTCGCTCGTCTGGTCGGGCCCGAGCGGCTGACGCCCGCCGGTCTGACCCTGACGACCGGCGGCGCGGTCGCGCTCACGGCGATGCTGACCCTGTTCGGGGCGACGTCACTGGAGACCGTCGTGTTCTGCCTGTCGATCTTCGCCGTCGGCCTCGGCCTCGCCTTCGCCGCGGGCACGCCGCTCGCGCTGGAGGAGGCCGGCGACCGGCCGGCGGGCGTCGCCTCGGCGCTGCTCGGCGCGAGCCAGCTCGCCGCCGCGGCGCTCGGGGGCGCCACCGTCAGCTTCCTGCATGACGGGTCGAGCTGGCCCATGGCGATGGCGATGCTGGTCTGGACCGGCCTCGGCGCCTGGGCGTGGATCGGGCTCGGCCCCCCCCGCCCCCGCGACGACGAGGAAATCGAGCGCTCGCGCTGAGCCCATGCCGCGCTGATCGACCGATCCCGCTCATCGGGGCCAGGCCCGGCGGCCTTCGGCGACGGCGACGGCGCGTTCCGCCGCCCATGTGAGCCCCAGATAGATGATCGCGGCGGACAGGAACACTTCATAGGGCGCGAAGGTCTCGGCGGCGATGGTCTCGGCGACGCCGGTCACTTCGGCCAGCGTCACCGTGCTGGCGAGCGCGGAGGTCTTGATCATCCCGGTGACCTCGTTGCCGTAAGGCGGCAGCGCCAGCCGCAGCGCCTGCGGCCACACCACGAGGCGGAACACCTGTCCGCGCGACAGGCCGAGCGCGCGCGCCGCCTCGGCCTGCTCGGCCGGCACGCCGGAGACGGCGCCGCGCAGGATCTCGGCGGTGTAGGCGCCGGAATTGAGCGAGAAGGCCAGCACGCAGCACCAAAACGGCTCGCGAAGGACCGTCCAGAGCGGCGTCGCGCGCAGCCATTCGAACTGCGCCAGCCCGTAATAGATCACGAAGAGCTGCACCAGCGCCGGCGTGCCGCGGAACGCCCAGACATAGACGCGCGCGGGCCCGCGCAGCCATCTTTCGGGCCGAAGCAGCAGCCATGTCGCCGGCCCCGAAAGCAGCGCTCCGCCCAGCAGGCTGGCCCCGATCAGCGCGAGCGTCAGCGCCAGCCCTTCGACCAGCCGGGGCAGACTGTCGGCGACGATGGCGAGGTCGAGGCCCATGGCGTCGCGCTCACCGGGCGAGATGGCGGCGCGCGCGTCGCTCGGCGGCGGCCAGCGCGGCGCTGAGCGCGGTGGTGAAGGCGAGGTAGATCACGGCGACGGCGGCGAACATGGTGAAGGGCTGGCCGGTCACCGAGGTCGCCATCTTCGCGGTGAACATGATCTCGTTCAATCCGATGACCGAGACCAGAGCCGTGTCCTTCATCAGCCCGATCAGATGGTTGCCGAAGGAGGGCAGCGCGATCCGCCAGGCCTGCGGCAGCCGCACGAAGACGAGGACCTGCCACGGCGCGAACCCCAGCGCCCGCGCCGCCTCGATCTGCCCCGGCGCGACGCCGAGAAACGCGCCGCGGAAGCTCTCGGTCGCATAGGCGCCGGCGATCAGGGCGATGGCGAGCGCGCCGGCCCAGAAGGGCGGGATGTCCACGAAGCCCGCTCCGGGATCGACCGCCCGCGCGAGCGCGGTGAGCGTCATCGCGCCGCCGAAATAGAACAGGAGCAGCACCAGCAGCTCTGGAGTTCCCCTGAAGAAGGTGACGTAGAGACCGGCGAGCCGCGCCCACACGCCGCCGGCGAGCCGCGCCGCCGCGCCCAGCACGCCGAAGACCAGCGTGAGCGCGGCGGCGACGAGGAACACCCGCAGGATCAGGAACGCGCCCCAAGCGAACTCGTCGAGCCAGCCCGCGAGCGCGCCCATGCCGCGTTATCGCAACCCCTTCAGGACGCGCCTTTCCATTCCTGCGGATGGATGGTGAAGGGGAAGTGGCGCAGGCCGAACTCGGCGAGCGCGCCGTCTTCGGTCATTGCCTTGAGCGCCGCGTCGATGCGCGCCTTCAGATCGCCCTGCCCCTTGCGCAGGCCCACCCCCACGCCCGTGCCGAAATAGGCCTCTTCCTCGAGCTGCGGCCCCACAACCTCGAAGCCCGCGCCGTCGGGCTTGGAGATGAAGCTCAGATAGGCCTTCATCGGATTGGTCATGATCGCATCGACCCGACCCGCCTTGAGGTCGAGATACATCGCCTCGTTGCTGTCGTAATAGGCGACGTCGGCGCCGGGGGCCTTGGCCTTCAGCCAGCTCTCATAGGTCGAGGCGCGCTCGAGCCCGATCTTCACGCCCTCCAGCGCCGCGGGGATCAGCGCGCCGTCGGCGTCGAACAGCGCCAGGTTCTTGTCCTTGGCGGCCACGAACTGGCCGATCGAGACGCGGTAGGGCGCGGAGAAGTCGATCTTCTCCAGCCGCTCCTCGGTGATCGACATCGAGGCGACGATCAGGTCGAACTTGCCGGCGAGCAGCGCCGGGATCATGCCCTTCCACTCCTGGCAGACGAACTCGATCTCGGCCCCGATGCGCGCGCCGATCTCGCGCGCGACATCGACGTCGTAGCCGGTCAACTCGCCCGCATCCGTGCGGTAGTTGAACGGGAAATAGGTGCATTCCGTGCCGACGCGCAGGGCTTCGGCGGCCCGGGCGGCGGGCGCGGCGGCGGTTGCGGCGAGCAAGGCGACGCCGAGGAGAGAGGCGAGCATGCGCATGGGGGTTCCTTTCGCGAGGCGACTCAGCGTTGGTTACCGCCCCGGCGTATCGGTTCCGCGACGCGCGCGTTACGGTTTCGCGACGGCCCCCGCCAGCGCCTCGAGCGCCTGCGCATGCAGCGCCGGCGTGGCGCTGGCCACGATGGCGCCCGAGGAGGCGATGGTGAGCGCCTCGCCCCGCCAGCCGCTGATGGTCCCGCCCGCGCCCTCGACGACGGGGACCAGCGCCGCGATGTCGAAGGGTTCGAGGTTGGGGCCGTTGAGGCATAGCCCGATCCGACCTTCCGCGAGCGCCCCATAGCCGAGGCAGCCCCCGTCATAGACGTTCCAGCGCGTGCGACCGCGGATCGCGGCGAGGCCCGGCGCGGTTTCGGCGTCATAGGCGTCGGGGTCGGAGAGGCTGGCCACGCAGTCGCCGAGCGCCGAGACCGGGGCGCAGCGCGCGGGGCGCCCGTTGACGCTCGTCCCGACGCCGGCGACCCCCAGCCACATCCGCTCGCACCAGGGCTGGTCTATGACGCCGATAACGGGGCGCCCCTCGCGGCACAGCGCGACGAGCGTGCCCCAGTTGGGCAGCCCGGCGGCGAACTGGCGGGTGCCGTCGATCGGGTCGATCACCCAGACATGGGGCGCGTCGGTCCGCTCCGGCCCTTCCTCCTCGCCGAGGACGCCATGGTCGGGGAACGCCGCGGCGATCTCGCGGCGCAAGCGGCGCTCCACCGCGCGGTCGAGCGCGGTGACCGGGCTCCCGTCGCTCTTGATCTCGAACCCCGCTGGCGCGGCCTGCGCGCGATGCACCTCGCGCGCGGCGAGAGCGAGGCGGCGCGCCAGGTCGATCATGCGGTCGTCGGGGGCCTTGTCGTCGATCATCATGACGGTCTTTCCATCCGGCTGCGGCCTGTCGGGGGGATCGGCGCGCACCCCGATACAGGGAAACGCGTCCGGGAGGCAGGGCGCCTGATCGCGCCGCGGCGCCCCGTCCGGCGCGAAGGCGGTCGCGCAGCCGATGGGGCGGCTACTGATGGCGCAACGCGTCGATTGGGTTCATCCTCGCGGCCCGACGGGCGGGGAAATAGCCGAAGACCACGCCGACCGCCGCGGAAAAGCCGAAAGCCAGCAGCATGATCGCCGGGTCGGGCAGGAACGGCACCGACAGCGCCGCAGCCCCCGCCGCCCCGAGCGCGAGGCCCAGCGCGACGCCGATCAGCCCGCCGAGCCCCGACAGCACGATCGCCTCGACGAGGAACTGCGTCAGCACCTGCCCCTCGGTCGCGCCGATGGCGAGGCGGACGCCGATCTCGCGCGTGCGTTCGGTCACCGAAACCAGCATGATGTTCATGATGCCGATGCCGCCGACCAGAAGGCTGATGCCCGCCACCGCCGAGAGCAGGCCGGTCAGAACGCCGGTGATGCCTGTCAGAACCGAGGCGATCTGCTTCATGTCGAAGACGTTGAAATCGTCCTCTTCGCCCGGTCCGATCCGCCGGCGCTCGCGCATCAGCCGCTCGATCTCGCCCTTGGCCGCCTCGGTCGGGACGCCGTCGCGGATGCCCGCATAGATCAGCGACACGTCGGCGTCGCCCGAGATCCGGCGCTGGAAGGCGCGGATCGGGATCAGGATGAAATCGTCCTGATCGGTTCCGAAGCTCGAGGCGCCGAGCTCCCCGGCGACGCCGATCACGCGGCAGGCGAGCGATTTCAGACGCAGCGTCTGGCCGATCGGGTCGCCCGCCCCGAACAGCTCGCGCCGCACGGTCTGGCCGAGCAGGCAGGTCGCGGCGCCGGTGCGCACTTCGCTTTCGTGGAAGGCCCGCCCCTGCGCCACAGCGATGCCGCGGGCGTCCAGATAGCGGTTGTCGGTTCCCGTCACGGTGCTCGACCGGTTCAGCGCGCCGGCGATGACGGTCATCTGACGCGAGCTGGCGGGCGCGGCGACCCGCACGCTCGCGACCTGCGTCGCAAGCGCGTCGACGTCGCGCAGGCTGAAGGCCGGCGCGGTTCCGGCGCTCGCGCCCGGACCCTGCTGGGGCTGGCCGGGCCGCACGATCAGCAGATTGGCGCCGAGCGCGCCGACATCGGCGGCGACCTTCGCGGTCGACCCCTGCCCGACCGTGACCATCGCGATCACGGCGGCGACGCCGATCACCACGCCCAGCACGGTCAGGAAAGATCGCAGCGCGTTGCGCAGGATGGTCTGAAAGGCCAGTCGGATCGCCTCCCAGAGCATTCAGGCGGCCTCCGCCCGCGCCGTATCGGCGACGATGCGGCCGTCGGAGAACTGCACCTGCCGCCGCGCCCATGCCGCCATGTCGGCCTCATGCGTCACCATCGCGACGGTGACGCCGTCTTCGCGGTTGAAGCGGGCGAGCAGCTCCATGATCTCGCGCGAGCGGGCGCTGTCGAGATTGCCGGTGGGCTCGTCCGCCATGATGACCGCAGGCCGTCCGACGATGGCGCGCGCGATGGCGACGCGCTGCTGCTGGCCGCCGGAGAGCTGCGACGGCGCGTGCCCCGCGCGGCTCTCCAGCCCGACACGCGCCAGCGCCTCGAGCGCGAGCCGGCGCCGCTCGACCGCGCCGACGCCCTTGTAGATCAGCGGCAGCTCGACATTCTCCACGGCCGAAGTGCGCGCCAGCAGGTTGTAGCCCTGGAAGACGAAGCCGATCCAGCGCCGCCTGAGCAGCGCCCGGCGGTCGCGCGACAGGCGGCTCACATCGACGCCCTTGAAGCGATAGGACCCGGCGGAGGGCGCGTCGAGGCAGCCGACGATGTTCATGACGGTCGATTTCCCCGAGCCGCTCGCCCCCATGATCGCCACGAATTCGCCGGCGTCGATCCTCAGCTCGATCCGGTCCAGCGCGCGCACCGCCGCGTCGCCGGCGCCGTAGACCTTGCTGACGCCCTGCAGCGCGATCAGGGGCGGGGCGGGGCTCACGGGCGGGCCATGTCGGTGATCACCCGGTCGCCGGGGGCGAGCGCGCCGTCGAGGATCGCGGTGCGCGCGCCGTCGCTCGCGCCGGCGCGGACCCGCACCGGGGCCGCCTCGGCGTCGCGCGCGACCCAGATCGTCCGCCAGCCCTCCGCGTCCGCCTGCGGCGCCGCGGTCGGGCCGGCGGCGCCGGGGCGGCGCGGGATCAGCAGGCCGAGCAGACCGCCGCCCGACCGCCGCGCCTCGGGGGGCGCAGGCGGCGCGAAGCGCAGCGCGGCGTTCGGGACCAGCAGGGCGTCGTCGATCCGCTCCACGACGATCTCGGCGGTCGCGGTCATGCCGGGCCGCAACAGCAGATCGGCGTTGTCGACATGCAGCAGCGCCTCGTAGGTCACGACGCCGTCGACGCTCTTGGGCGCGTAGCGCAGCTCGGCGATGGAGGCGGGAAAGCTGCGGCCGCGATAGGCCTCCACGGTGAAGCGGGCGGGCTGGCCGACGCGGACGGCGCCCATGTCCGCCTCGTCCACGTCGACCCGCAGCTCCATCTGCGACAGATCCTCGGCGATGGTGAACAGGATCGGCGCCTGAAGCGACGAGGCGACGATCTGTCCGGGCTCGACATTGCGCTCCAGCACCACGCCGCGGATCGGCGAGCAGATGCAGGCCTTGCCCATGTCGGCCTCGCGCAGCAGCAGATCGGCGCGGGCCACGTCGGCGTCGGCGCGGGTGACGGCGACCGTCGCCTCGGCCCGGCGCAGATTGGCGACGGCGGCGTCGCGCGCCTGGGCGGTCGACACGTTGCGGTCGGCCAGCGCGCCCACCCGCTCGTTCTGATCGGTCGCCTCGCGCAGAGTGGCCTCGGCTTCCGCCACGCGGGCCAGCCGCGCGGCGAGCGCGGCGCGGGCGTGGGCGAGTTGCGCGTCGAGCCGCGCCGTGTCGAGCTGCGCCAGCGGCTGGCCGATCTCGACGCGGTCGTTGTGATCGACCAGAACGGCGCGCACGGTTCCCGAAAGTTCGCTCGAAATCTCGACGAGGTTGGTCGGCTCGACCGTCCCGGTCGCGATGACCGACACCGTCAGCGGCCCGCGCGTCGCGGCCTCCGTCGCGAAGGGCTCGGATTCGGGGCCGCGATCCGCATGCCAAAGCCCGACCGCGGCGAGCGCCGCGCAGATCGCGGCGGCGGCGCCGAGCCCGCGCCAGACCCGGCTGCGCCGCGGCCCGAGATCGAGCGCGGCGTCTATGTCCTCATGGTTGTCCTTCATGCGCCTGATCCATGGCGAGCGGCCCGCAGCGACCGGCACGGCAGATATGGGGGCGCGCCGTCGAGGCGCCATGAACCCAAGCGCCGCAGGCGGGGCGCCGCGGTTCGCTCGCCGCGCCCATCAATCGGGGGTTTCTCCCTCCTGCGTCGCGACCGCTGCGGTGTCGGGCCATCCGCATCGCCGCCATGCGCTGTCCCAGAACATCCATTCCAGCAGCGCGCTCTTCGCGAAGGCGGCGCGCATCCGCGCCCGCCCGGTCGCGCTCTCCGCTTCCGCCAGACGGTCGGCGAGAGCGCACATCCGGGCCACGGCCGCGTCGAACTCGTCGCCCGCATAGGCGTCGATCCAGGCGCGATAGGGATTGTCGGCGCTGGCGGCGGCGTGGATGCCCGCGCCCACGTCGCGATAGATCCAGAAGCACGGCAGGAGCGCGGCGACCGCTTCGCCGATCCC
Source organism: Rubrimonas sp. (assembly GCF_036788415.1). Lineage (NCBI taxonomy): Bacteria > Pseudomonadati > Pseudomonadota > Alphaproteobacteria > Rhodobacterales > Paracoccaceae > Rubrimonas > Rubrimonas sp. The sequence goes on from NZ_DAIQNN010000031.1 coordinate 9,205, forward strand.
CCGCGTCGCGGCTGTCGCCACCAGAAAACCGACATAGTGCTCGCAGACGGGGCTGGGCGGGGTGGCGGCGAAGCTCTCCGAATCGACGCCGTAGATCCCCATGAAATGGGCGTGCAGTTGGCGCTCCACCGCGATGGCGCCCGCCGCCGCTCCCGAAAGCTGCGCCACGGCTTCGGCGTCGGGCGCCCTGGCGGCGGCGCAGGCCAGCGCGCGCGCGAAGCCCTCGAGGTAATGGGCGTCCTGCAAGACGTAGTGCTGGAAAACCGCCTGCTCCAGCGAGCCGTCGGCGAGCGCGCGGTTGAAAGGCATTGCGCGGATATCGGCGCAGAGCCGGGCGTTCTCCCGCAGCGCGGTTTCGGTGAAGCTCATCGCGGGTTTCTCCAGAGGGCGTGGAAATGATGGACCGGGCCATGACCGGCGCCGACGCCGAGGTCTCCGGCGGCGGCGATGGCGTCCGAGAGCCACGCCTTGGCGCGCGCCGCCGCCTCCGGCAGCGCGCGGCCATGCCCCAACTCGCAGGCCAGCGCCGAGGAGAGCGAGCAGCCCGTGCCATGGGTGTTGCGCGTGGCGTGGCGCGGCCCGTCCAGCCGCTCCACGCCCCCGGCGTGGACCAGCAGGTCGGGGCTGTCCGCCCCGCCCAGATGCCCGCCCTTCATCAGCACGGCGCGCGCGCCCAGCGCGCGCAGGGCCTGCGCCTGCGCGGCCATCTCCGCGATGTCGGCGGCGGGCGCCGCGCCCAGCAGATCGGCGGCCTCCGGAAGATTGGGCGTGATCACGTCGGCCATCGGCAGCAGCGCCTCGCGCAAGGCGGCGACTGCATCGGTCGCGAGCAGGCGGTCGCCGCCCTTGGCCACCATCACCGGGTCGAGCACGATGGGCGCGTCGAGCCCGGCCAGAGCCTCGGCCACCGCCGCGACGATGTCGGCGGAACCCAGCATGCCGATCTTGACGGCGTCGATGCGGATGTCGTCGCGCACGGCTCTGATCTGCGCCGCCGCGAAGTCGGGCGCGACCAGCTGGGCGCCGGTCACCCCGCGCGTGTTCTGCGCCGTCAGCGCGGTGATTGCGGCCATCGCATAGCCGCCGCAGGCCGAGATCGCCTTGACGTCGGCCTGCGCGCCCGCCCCGCCCGACGGGTCGGAGCCGGCGATGGCGAGGATGTTGGGGATCATGCGCGCCTCCATTCGGCGACCAGCGCCCGCGTCGCGGCCTCGGGGTCGGGCGCGCGCGCGACGGCCGAGACCACCGCCATGCCCGCGGCCCCGGCGCGTTTCACCGCCGCCGCGTCGCCGGCGCCCAGACCGCCGATCGCGATCACCGGCGCCGGCGCGCGCGCCGCGATCGCCGCCAGCCCGTCGAAGCCCACCGGGGCCGCGTGGTCGGGTTTGGTCGCGGTCGCCCGCACCGGCCCCGCGCCGAGATAGTCGACGCAAGCCGGGACGGCGGCGCAGTGTTCCGGCCTCTCGACGGACAGGCCGAGGAGCTTGCCCGCCCCGAGCCGCGCGCGCGCCGCCGCCGGGTCGCCGTCGGTCTGGCCGATGTGCAGCCCGTCCGCGTCGGCCGCCAGCGCCACCTCCAGCCGATCGTTGACGATCAGCTTCACACCGCGCGGGCGCAACTCGGCCAGAAGCGCGCGCGCCAGCGCCGTCAGATCGGCGTCCGGGGCCGTCTTGTCGCGCAGTTGCACCGTCAGGGCCCCGCCGCGCGCCGCCGCGAGGGCCTGCTCGAACACCGGCAGGGGCGCGTCGGGATCGGTGACGACATAGACCGCGCCGATCATGCCGCCGACACCTTCGCGCCGGCGGAGAGGGCCGCGGGCGTCTGGGCCGCCAGCGCGTCGAGGAAGGCCGGCTGAAAGCTGCCCGGCCCCTGCGCGGCCTGCGCGGCCCGCTCGCCCGCCAGGCCGTAGCAGGCCAGCGCCGCCGCCGTGGCCTCGAGCGCAGGGGCGCAAGCGCAGAACGCGGCGATCACGCCGTTGAGCGAACAGCCCATCGCCGTCACCCGCGCCATCAGCGGATGCCCGTTGGCCACGCGACAGCCGCGCGTCCCGTCCGTGACGTAATCGACCGCCCCCGACACGGCGACCACCCCGCCCGTGCGCCGGGCCAGCGCCTGCGCCGCCTCCATCGCAGCCTCGACGCTGTCGCCGGCGTCGACCCCGCGCGCGGCGCCGGAGAGCCCGGCCAATGCGCGTATCTCCGAGGCGTTGCCGCGGATCGCCGTCGGCTTCAGCGCGATCAGCCGCGCGGAGAGGTCCCGTCGGAACCGGGTGGCGGAGACGCCCACCGGATCGAAGACCCATGGCCGGCCCGCCGCGTTCATCGCGGCGGCGGCGTCCTGCATCGCCGCGCCCCAGGCCGGGTCCGCCGTGCCGATATTGACCGTCAGCGCCTGCGCCAGAGCGGCGAACTCGGCCGCTTCCTCGCGCGCATGGACCATCGCAGGCGACGCGCCTACGGCCAGCAGCACATTGGCCATGAGGTTCATCGCGACGAAGTTCGAGATGTTCTGCACAAGCGGCGCGGTTTCGCGCATCCGCGCAAGGTGGTCGCCCGGGTTCTCCATCGCTCTCCCCTTTCGGACGTCGGGAGAGGCGATGCGGTGACGCGACCGACAGTGGCGCGCGCCGATGGCACCGCGGACTCCCTACGCCAGCATGATCTGGTTCAGGTTCGAAGGGTGCTTCTCAGCCCGCGCATGCGCGGACGCCCCTGTCCGAGCCGGCAGCTAGACGAATTCCGCCGGGCCGAGTCAACCCTTCGCGTCCGATCCGGTTCGACTGCGCGCGCGGCCGGTTCCCGCGTCGGGCGGAGCGCCGGTCGGCCGGCGGCCCGACCGCCGACGCTTATTTCGGACGGAAACCATCAGGATCTGTGAGCGTGTCACTGACGGCGCAGGCGCGCCCATGCTTAAGCCGTGCGACGTCTCGCGCCCCCGGGGCCGACCCAACCAGAGAGGCGCCCCCGATGCGTCGACGCCACCTTCTTCCCGCGCTGCTCGTTCTGGCCAGCCTGAACGCCGCCGCCGCCGCCGCCGACCCCGCGCGCAAGCCCGCCCCTGCGACGGAGGCCTGCCTCGCCGAGGCCGGGTCGGACGAAGCGAGGCGCGCCTGCATCGGCGAGAGCGCCCGGGCCTGCCGGGCCGCGCTCCGCAAGCCCGATCCCGTCGACGCCGCCCTGTGTCTGAACACCGAGACCGGCTGGTGGCGCAAACGGCTCGCCGAGGCCGAGGAGCGTATGGCGGCCAAGGCGGCGCGGCTCGACGCCCTGCACGGCAAGGCGATCGCCGAGGGGGCGCCGCGCCTGACCGACGACCTCGCGGCGCTGCGCGAGGCGTGGAAGGAGTGGGCCGAGAAGCGCTGCGCCTTCGAGGCGATGCTGAAACGCGGCGCGCCCGAGCGGATGATCGTCGCCTCCGAATGCATCCTCCAGCTGACCGCCGACCAGACGCTCCTGCTCGACCGGGGCGCCGGTTCGCGCCGCTCGCAGTAGGGAGGCCGAGATGCGCATCGCCGTCGCCAGCCAGAATTTCCGCACCGTCACCGCGCATGTGGGCCGGACGCGCAAGTTCTTCATCTTCGAGGCCAGCCCGGGCGAAGCGCCGCGCGAGATCGAGCGGCTGAAGCTGCCGATGGGCATGGCGCTGCATGATTTCCACGGCGACGGCCCGCATCCGCTCTACGAAATCGCCGCGATCATCGCGGGCGGCGTCGGCGAGGGATTCCGCCGGCGCATGGCGGCGCGCGGCGTCGCAGCGTTGGCCACGTCCGAAACCGATCCGGCGCGCGCGGCGCGAGACTTCGTGGAAGGCCGCCTCGCGCCCGCCGCGCCGCACGATCATGATCACGATCATGGCGGGCCTGCTCGCCCCGAAGGCTGAAGCGCCCCTGCGCCCCTTCCGCTCCCAGCAGGTCGCACCGGCGCGTTCAGCCGTCGTGGACGCTCCGGTCAGGATCGAGGCCGCGCAACGCCGAAGGGCGAGGCGACGCCTTGCCCTTCGCCACCCGGTTATTCTAACGCTTTCGCTGAACAATGCGCGAGACGCCGCATGAGCGCGCCCACCGGGGTGATCCACGCCCGCGAGATCGAACCGCTCGGCGCCGCCCGCGCCGTTCCGCTATCGGCCTTCGCAGAGGCCTGCGAAGGCTGGCGGTGGGTCCATCTCGGGCGCGAGTCGCTGGAGGCGCGCGACTGGCTGCTTCACGGGGCCGGGCTGCCCGAGGCGGTGGCGCCGGCGCTGATCGCGCAGGACACCCGCCCGCGCCTCGCCGCCATCGACGGCGGCGTCCTGCTGATCCTCCGCGGCGCCAACCGCGAGCCCGGCGAGCGCCCCGAGGACATGGTCTCGCTGCGGCTGTTCATCGAACCGCGCCGGGTGGTCTCGGTCGAGGGGCGGCGGGTGCGCGCCGTCGAAACCATATGCGCCGCGCTCGACCGCGGCGAGACGCCGAGTCCCGGGGCCTTCGTGGCGCGGCTGGTGGGCGAGTTGCGCGAGGAGCTCGAGCCGGTGCTCGACGAACTTCAACTCGCCGTCGACGCCTTCGAAATCGAATCCCTGCGCAGCGAGAGCGCGCTTCCGGTGCGGCGGCGAAGGGCGCTGAACGACGCGCGCCACGACGCGATCCAGCTGCACCGCCATGTCGCGCCGCAGGCGATGGCGGTTGCGCGGCTGGCGCGGCTGCGCCCCGACTGGCTGGCCAAGCGCGAGCGCGAGGCGCTGCGCCGGGAGGCCGACGCCTTCGGCCGGATCGCCGAGGATCTCGAAGCGGTGCGCTCGCGCAGCGCCGTGATCTCCGACGAGGCGGCGCTTCGGGTCGCCGAGCAGACCAATACGGTGCTGCTGACGCTGTCGGCGGTGTCGGTGGTGTTCCTGCCGCTGACCTTCATCACCGGGCTGTTCGGGGTCAATCTCGAGGGCATCCCCTTCGCCGAACAGAGCTGGTCGTTTCCCGTCTATTCGGCGCTGGTTCTGTCGCTCGGCCTCGGCGTGGCGCTGCTGCTGCGCTGGCTGCGCTATCTCTGACGGCGCCGCACTGCGACAGCGCAGTTGGTTTTCCCCCCGCCCTCGGCTAGAGACCGCGCGAGCCGCAACCGCAGGACCGTGACGCATGGACATCCGCAACATCGCCATCATCGCCCATGTCGACCATGGCAAGACGACGCTGGTGGACGAATTGCTCAAGCAGTCCGGATCGTTCCGCGCCAATCAGGCGGTGGCCGAACGCGCGATGGACAGCAACGACCTCGAACGCGAGCGCGGGATCACCATCCTCGCCAAATGCACCTCGGTCGAGTGGCACGGCGCGCGGGTGAACATCGTCGACACGCCGGGCCACGCCGATTTCGGCGGCGAGGTCGAGCGCATCCTGAGCATGGTCGACGGGGTCGTGCTGCTCGTCGACGCCGCCGAAGGCCCGATGCCGCAGACGAAATTCGTCACCTCCAAGGCGCTGCGGCTCGGGCTGCGGCCCATCGTCGTGCTCAACAAGGTCGACAAGCCCGCCGCCGAGCCCGACCGCGCGCTCGACGAGGTTTTCGACCTTTTCGTGGCGCTCGACGCCACCTCCGAGCAGCTCGACTTCCCGGTCCTCTACGCGTCGGGGATCAACGGCTGGGCCGATGTGGAGCTGGACGGCCCGCGCGCGAGCCTCGCGCCGCTTTTCGATCTCGTCGTCCGACACGTCCCGGCGCCGGCGCAGGTCGCCCATGCCGCCGAGCCCTTCCGCATGCGCGCGACCACGCTGGAGGCCGATCCCTTCCTCGGGCGCATCCTGACCGGCCGCGTCGAGAGCGGCGCCGCCGTCGCCGGCGCGACGGTCAAGGCGCTGAGCCGCGACGGGCGCGAGATCGAGCGTTTCCGCATCTCCAAGGTGCTCGCCTTCCGCGGGCTCGCGCGCATGCCGGTCGAGCGCGCCGAGGCGGGCGACATCGTGGCGCTCGCGGGCATGAGCAAGGCGACGGTGGCCGACACGCTGTGCGATCTGTCGGTGAGCGCGCCGCTGGAGGCCCAGCCCATCGACCCGCCGACCATTTCGGTCACCTTCGGCATCAACGACAGCCCGCTCGCGGGGCGCGACGGCGACAAGGTGCAGAGTCGCGTGATCCGCGACAGGCTTATGCGCGAGGCCGAGAGCAACGTCGCGATCCGCGTGACGGAGACGCCGGGCGGCGAGGCCTTCGACGTGGCCGGGCGCGGCGAGCTTCAGATGGGCGTGCTGATCGAGAACATGCGGCGCGAGGGGTTCGAGCTGTCGATTTCGCGGCCCCGCGTGCTGATGCGCGAGGAGGACGGCCAGCGGCTGGAGCCGGTCGAGGAAGTCACGGTCGACGTGGACGAGGAATACGCCGGCGCGGTGGTCGAGAAGCTCAGCCAGCGCAAGGGCGAACTGGCCGAGATGCGCCCCGCCGGCGCCGGCAAGACCCGCATCGTCGCCCATGTGCCGAGCCGCGGCCTGATCGGCTATCATGGCGAGTTCATGACCGACACGCGCGGCACCGGCGTGCTGAACCGGGTGTTTCACGAATGGGCGCCCTACAAGGGCGCGATCCCGGGGCGGCGGCAGGGCGTGCTGATCTCGATGGAGACGGGCGACTCGGTCTCCTACGCGCTGTGGAAGCTGGAGGACCGCGGCCGGATGTTCATCGGCGGCGGCGAGCAGGTCTATCAGGGCATGATCATCGGCGAGCACAGCCGCGACAACGACCTGGAAGTGAACCCGCTCAAGGGCAAGCAGCTCACCAACATCCGCGCCGCCGGCAAGGACGAGGCGGTGGTGCTGACCACGCCGATCCGCATGAGCCTCGAAGAGGCGATCGCCTATATCGAGGACGACGAACTGGTCGAGGTGACGCCGAAATCGCTGCGGCTGCGCAAGCGCTTCCTCGACCCCAACGAGCGCAAGCGCGAGTCGCGCAAGGCTCAGGGCTGACCTGGCGCAGGTCGGCGCAGCCCCGGAAACGCGACGCAGAGCCGATTCGCATTATGCGATGCGTTTTGCACTTTTAACGCGAAAGTGCGGCGCAAAACGCATAGCCGTCGCCGAGCCCGTCGCAAAGAATTAACCCTTTTCACATCGCCCGCATCTGCGACACAGGCCGAACGTGCGTCGATCGATATGGATTCTTCTTCCGCGTGCAACGGCGCCCGCCCCGAGCGGCCAATTGGCACGCGATTTGCTATCACAGCTGCGTGAGCGTTGGTTGAGGAGAGGAATCCATGTCGCACCCGGTTGATGTCCATGTCGGCAAGCGCGTCCGCCATCGTCGCTGGATGGTCGGAATGACCCAGCAGCAACTTGGCGAAAGGGTCGGGATCAAGTTCCAGCAGATCCAGAAATACGAGACCGGCGCGAACCGCATCTCCGCATCGCGGCTGTGGGACATCGCGACGGCGCTCGACACGCCGATCTCCTTCTTCTTCGCCGGCCTCGACGCCGACGAGGCGCCGGTCGAGGCGGTCGAGGGCGCGACGCGCGCGCCGGCGGATTTCCTCGGCGACCGCGAAGCGCTCGACCTTCTGCGCTCCTACTACGCGATCCCCGAAACCCAGCGGCGGCGACTTTTCGACCTCGCGCAGGTGCTCAGCGACGCCGCCTGAAGCCGTTGACCACGCCGCTCTGCGGCGTCAGCTTGCCCCTGTCGGCGCCAAGGCGCGCCGGTTGCTTGGACGTTCAGGGGCGGAGGGCGCGATGACGGAGTTCGGCGCGGCGACGGTCTCGGCTCTGCGAGACGCCGCGCACGCCGCGGCGGATGCGGCGCGCACGCCGGCCCTGCGCTGGTTCCGCAGCGGCGATCTGGCCGCGGGCGACAAGGGCGGCGCGGGCGGCTTCGACCCCGTCACACAGGCCGACCGCGAGACCGAGGCCGCGATCCGCGCGACGCTCGCGCAGATCCGGCCCGACGACGGCGTGATCGGCGAGGAGGAGGCCCCGCGGCCCTCGCGCTCCGGCGTCACATGGGTGATCGACCCCATCGACGGCACGCGCGCCTTCATGTCGGGCGCGCCGAGTTGGGGCGTGCTCATCGCGGCGAACGCAGGAGGGCGCCCGTTCCTCGGGGTGATCGACCAGCCCTTCACCGGCGAGCGCTTCGAGGGCCTCAGCCTGCCCGAACAACCACGTGCGGCGCGCTGGTCGCGCGGGATCGAGACCCGCGCGCTCGCGACCCGGCCCTGCGCCCGGCTCGCCGACGCGACGCTTTTCACGACGTTCCCGGAAATCGGAACGCCCGAAGAGCGCGCCGCGTTCGGGAGGGTGCGCGACCGCGCCCGCCTCACGCGCTACGGGCTCGACTGCTACGCCTATGCGCTGCTCGCGGCGGGCTGCGTCGATCTGGTGATCGAGGCGGGCCTGCAGATCTACGACGTGCAGGCGCTGATCCCGGTGGTCGAGGGCGCCGGCGGCGTGGTCACCGACTGGCGGGGCGGCGACTGCTCGCAGGGCGGGCGGGTGCTGGCGGCGGGCGACGCGCGGCTGCACGCCGAGGCGCTCGCGCTGCTGGCGCCCGAATGACCGGCGCGGCGTCATCGGACGGCGGGGGCGGCGGAGAAGAGGCGAGGCGATGCAGCGCGTGACCATGACCCTCGACGAGGAGCTTCTGGCCGAGATCGACGCTTTCATGGCGCGCAGCGGCGCGTCGAACCGCTCGGAGGCGCTGCGCGACCTCGCGCGGCGCGGCCTCGGCGCGGTCGTGGCCGACACGGCGCGCGGCGACTGCGTGGGCGTGGTGAGCTATGTCTGCCGCCGCGCCACCCGCGATCTCGGCCGTCGCATCGCCGACGCGCGCCACGACCGCCACGACCGCACCATCGCCGCGACCACCGTGCCGCTCGACCATGACGCCGCCCTCGAAGTCGAGATCCTGCGCGGCGACGCCGCCGAGCTGCGCGCCCATGCGGAGGCGCTGTTTCTGGAGCGCGGCGTGCTGCATGGCTCGGCGGCGCTCTGCCCGGTGCGAATCACCGAATCGACCCACGCGCATGGCGAGGGCGAGCCGCATGCGCATGTGCATCTGAAAGTCCGGGAATCGTTCTGAGCCGAAGCCCGCGCCGGCGATAGGCGCCAGCCCCGCGGAGCGCGCGCTGCGCGGCTACTGAGCATCCTCGTCGCCTGTTGCGCGCCCCCTGTGCGACCGCGCGCCGGCGCCGTCGCAACTGCGGCGCGCCGCCACATCCGGGCTTGCGTTAACCGGAAATTCCGATTTGTTGTGTTGCGTTGCACAAAATTCATGTGACGCGCCGCGGACTGATCCTAGAGTAGCGGTCTCACAGTGCAGGAGGCGGCATGTTCTCGCTCGAAGGATCGAAGGCGCTCGTGGTCGGAATCGCGAACGACCAGTCGATCGCCTGGGGATGCGCGAAGGCGCTGCGCGACCAGGGCGCCGACCTCGCCGTCACCTATCTCAACGCGCGCGCCGAGCCGCATGTCCGCCCGCTCGCCGAGCGCCTCGAGGCCGAGATCGTGATGCCGCTCGACGTCGCCGACGACGCCCAGATGGACGCGCTGTTCGCCGAGATCGCGGCGCGCTGGGGCCGGCTCGACACGCTGCTGCACTCGATCGCCTTCTGCCCGAAGGAAGACCTGCACGGGCGCGTGGTCGATGCGTCGGCGGCGGGCTTCTCCGTCGCGATGGACGTGTCGGTGCATTCCTTCCTGCGCATGATCCGCCGCGCCGAGCCGCTGATGCCCGATGGCGGAACCTGCATGACGGTCAGCTTCTACGGCTCCGAGAAGGTCGTGGAGAACTACAACATCATGGGGCCGGTGAAGGCCGCGCTGGAATCGGTGGTGCGCTACACTGCGGCCGAACTCGGGCCGAAGGGCATCTCGGTGCATGCGCTCTCGCCCGGCCCGCTGAAGACGCGCGCGGCTTCCGGCATCGCCGAATTCGACGAGATGCTCAACCGCGCCGCCGAGCGCGCGCCCACCCACCAGCTCGCGACCATCGAGGATGTCGGCGCCTACGCCGCTTTCCTCGCCAGCCGCGAGGCGGCGAACGTCACCGGCGGCGTCCACCCCATCGACGGCGGCTACAGCATCGTCGGATGACGCGAAGGCAAGCGAGGAGAAGGTCATGACGAGACGCAACATGCTCGACGCGCCGGTGGAGGCGCTGGCCGAACTCGCTGCGACCGACCCCAAGACGGATCCCGGCGCGTGGATGCGCGCCGCCGCAGACGCCTATCGGGAGATGGCCTCGGCGCAGGAACTCACGATGCGCGCATGGTCGCGCCATGCCGAGACCATCGCGCGCACCCACAACGCCCGCGCCCGCGCCGCCTTCGAGACGCTGAGCGGCGCCGCCCGCGAGATGACCGAGCGCCGCGCCTCGGGCCAGCTCGCGCAGGACTGGGCCGACTATCTGCGCGACGCCGCCGAGCGCATGGCGCTGACCATGGACGTGCTGCGCGAGCGCGGCGACGTGTTCATCGCCCACGAGGCGGCGGGCTGCCCGCCCGTACTCGTCTACGACTACGAGACGGTGATGGACGGGGCCGATCTCGAGCATCCCTGCAACTACGTCCTGCTGCGCATCCTGCCGCCCGACGACAACGGCGCGCCGCTCGACAAGCGCCCCTATGTGATCATCGACCCGCGCGCGGGGCACGGCGCCGGGATCGGCGGCTTCAAGTCGGACAGCCAGGTCGGCGTGGCGCTGCGCGACGGCCATCCGGTCTATTTCGTCGGCTTCAAGCGCGACCCAGCACCCGGCCAGACGCTGGCCGACGTCACCCGCGCCGAAGCCGAGTTCGTGCGCGAAGTGATGCGCCGCCACCCCGACGCCCCCAACCCCGTCGTGATGGGCAATTGCCAGGGCGGCTGGGCGACGCTGCTGCTCGCCGCGACCAATCCCGACATCACCGGGCCGATCGTCCTGAACGGCGCGCCGATCGCGCCCTGGTCGGGCGAAGTCGGCAAGAACCCGATGCGCTACAACGCCGGGATCATGGGCGGCGCCTGGCAGCCGATGTTCTGGTCCGACCTCGGCGGCGGAATCTTCGACGGCGCCCATCTCGTGATGAACTTCGAGATGCTGAACCCGAGCCGCAACTACTTTCGCAAGTATTACGATCTCTATGCCGATGTCGATGAGGGCAAGCAGCGCTTCCTCGAATTCGAGCGCTGGTGGGGCGGCTTCTTCCGGCTGAACGAAGCCGAAATCCGCTGGATCGTGGAGCAACTCTTCGTCGGCAACCGGATCGTCAAGAACCAGGCGATGCTGGAGCCGGGACGCGTCATCGACGTCAAGAAGATCCGCTCGCCCATCATCGTGTTCGCCAGCCATGGCGACAACATCACTCCGCCGCAGCAGGCGCTCAACTGGATCGCGGACACCTATGCGGATGTCGACGAAATCCGCATCCGCGGCCAGCGCATCGTCTACATGGTGCATGAGGAAGTCGGCCATCTCGGCATCTTCGTCTCCTCCTCGATCGCGAAGAAGGAACACAGCGAAGTCTCTTCGACGATGAAGACCATCGAGCAGCTCGCCCCCGGCCTCTACGAGATGAAGATCGACGCGGTGCAGGGCGAGGGGCTCGACAAGCGCTTCCTCGTCAGCTTCGAGGAGCGCCGGCTCGACGCGATCCGCGCCAACGACGACGGTCGGGAGGAGGAATGCGCCTTCGCCGCGGTCGCGCGCCTGTCCGAAGCGCAGGCCGAGGCCTACGACACCTTCATGCGCCCGTTCGTTCAGGCTATGGTCAATGCGCCGATGGCCGAGACGGTGCGTTCGGCGCATCCGATGCGCGCCCAGCGCGCCGCGATGTCGAGCCGCAATCCGGCGATGTCCGCCCTCGCTTCCTGGGCTGCGGCGGTGCGGGCGCATCGGTCGCCGGTCGGCCCCTCGAACCCGTTCCGCATCGCCGAAAAGGTCGCCGCGGACATGATCGAGCAAAACCTCGACTTCATGCGCGACGCGCGCGACGCGGGCTATGAGACGCTGTTCCACATGCTCTGGGGCGCGCCCTGGGCGCGCGCCTATGGCAAGCCGCTGGCGGTCGGGCGCACCAAGAAGAACCCCGCCGAGCTGCGCGCGCTGCCCGAAGTGCAGGCGGCGATGGCGCACGCCGCCGATGGCGGCTTCGTCGAGGCGGTGATCCGCATGCTGGTGCTGCTGGCGGAGTCGCGCGGCAATGTCCGGCGCGACCGGCTCGAGCGCTCGGCGAAAGTCCTCACGCAGGACCCGCCCTTCCGCGAGCTGCCGAGCGACGAGCGGGCCCGCATCATCCACGCCCAGACGCTGATCGCGACGCTGGACCCTGCGCTCGCGCTGGCGACGCTGCCCGCCCTGCTGCGCGACCCCGAGAGCCGCGCGCTCGCCGCGCGCGTGGTGCGCTACGTGCCCGGCGCGATCGACGAAATGGCGCCGCACACTTTCGAAATGCTGCAGAAGTTCCATGAGTTGCTCGGGCTGCCGCCCTTCGCCGAGGACGTGACTGAAGACCCGCTGGACGACATCGACACTTTGGGAGCCGCCGCGCAATGATCTGCGAGAACCGCGTCTGGGACGAAATCGAGATCGGCGAGACCGCCGAATTGCGCCGCCTGTGCACCGCGGACGATTTCTACGTCTTCGCGACGGTCTCCGGCAATCACAACCCCATGCACCTCGCCGACGAGGACGGCGACGGCGACGGCGTGAAGGAGGCGATCGCGCCTGCGATGTGGATCGGCTCGCTGGTCTCGGCCTTGCTCGGCAACATCATGCCCGGCGCCGGAACGCTGTACCGGGCGCAGAACTTCCGCTTCCACGCGCGCGCGCGGGCCGGCGAGGAAGTGCGCGCACGTGTGAAGGTGACCGGGAAGGGGCCGGACGGCGAAATCACCCTCGACACCTGCGTCGAGCGCATTTCGGACGGGGCGAAGCTCTGCACCGGCGAGGCCGTGGTGGAAGCGCCGAAAACGAAGATGCGCTTCGAGGCTCACGAACTGCCGGGGCTCATCGTGCGCCGGCATGTGCATTTCGAGCGCCTCGTGGAGCTCGCCCAGCCGCTGCCGCCGATCCCGATGGCGGTCGTGGCGCCCGAGGAGCCCAACTCGCTCGGCGGCGCGCTGCTGGCGGCGGAGCACACGATCATCACGCCGATCCTCATCGGCGACCGCCGCAAGATCGAGCTGGCGGCGTCGGAGATCGGGCGCAGCCTTGAGGGGATAGAACTGCTCGACGAGCCCGACCATGCCGCGGCGTCGCGCGCAGGCGTGGCGCTGGTGCGCGCGGGCCGCGCCGGCGCGCTGATGAAGGGCCATCTGCACACGGACGAGTTGCTGCGCGCCGTGCTGGCGAAGGATACGGGTCTGCGCACCGCGCGCCGCCTGACCCATGTCTTCGTGATGGACGTGCCGGGCGTCGCCCATCCGCTTCTGGTGACCGACGCGGCGATCAACATCGCGCCCGACCTCAAGACCAAGGTGGACATCGTCCAGAACGCCATCGACCTCGCGATCTCGCTCGGCATGGCGGAGCCGAAAGTGGGCGTGCTGTCGGCGGTCGAGACGGTCAATCCCGACATCCCCTCCTCGGTCGACGCGGCGCTTCTGTCCAAGATGTGCGAGCGCGGGCAGATCACCGGCGGGATCGTCGACGGGCCGCTGGCCATGGACAACGCCGTCAGCATCGCCGCGGCGCGCACCAAGGGCATCGACAGCCCGGTGGCGGGCCATGCGGAAGTGCTCGTCGTGCCCAATCTCGACGCGGGCAACATGCTGGCCAAGCAGCTCACCTATCTGGCGGGCGCGGAAGGCGCGGGGCTGGTGATGGGCGCGCGCGCGCCGATCGTGCTGACCTCGCGCGCGGACGGCGACATGGCGCGGATGGCCTCCTGCGCGATCGCCGCCCTTCACTGGGCGCGGGTCGAGGGGCTGGACGCGATGAAGGCCGCAGCGCAATGACCGAAGCCTGCGCGCTGACGCTCAACGCCGGCTCTTCTTCGATCAAGTTCGGCCTGTTCGACATCGCCGGGGCCGCACCGGCGCCGCTGATGACCGGGCTCGTCGAGAACATCGGCGGGGCCGCGCGCATGAAGGCCGAGTTCGGCGCGGAGAAGCGCGCGCAGGAGCTCTCCGGCGCCGCCGACCACCCCGGCGCGCTCGGCGAGATCCTCTCGCTGGTCCGCACGGAGTTTCCGCAGGCCCGCATCGAGGCGGTGGGCCATCGCGTGGTTCATGGCGGGCCGGCCCATGGCGAGCCGGCGCTGCTGACCGCGACCCTGATGGCCGAACTCGCGAAGCTCGAGCCGTTCGCGCCGCTGCACCAGCCGCACAATCTCGCGGGCGTGCGCGCGGCGATGGCGGCGTTCCCCGACGCCGCGCAGATCGCCTGCTTCGACACCGCCTTTCACCGCAACCACCCCTGGGTCAACGACGTCTTCGCCCTCCCGCGCGAGTTCTACGACAAGGGCGTGCGGCGCTACGGCTTTCACGGGCTGAGCTACGACTACGTCTCGGGCGAACTCGCCCGGATCGCCCCCCATCTGCACGCCGGTCGGGTGATCGTGGCGCATCTGGGCAATGGGGCGTCGATGTGCGCGCTGCAGGGCGGGCGGTCCGTCGGCTCGACCATGGGCTTCAGCGCGCTCGACGGGCTGCCGATGGGCACGCGCTGCGGCCAGCTCGACCCCGGCGTGCTGCTCTATCTCATGGAGCAGGAGGGGATGGACGCGCGCGCGATCTCCGATCTGCTCTACAAGCGCTCCGGCCTGCTCGGGCTTTCGGGGCTGTCCAACGACATGCGCGCGCTCGAAGCGTCGGACACGCCGGAAGCCGCGCAGGCGATCGACTACTTCGTGTTTCGCATCCGCCGCGAACTGGGCGCTCTGGCCGCAGTGCTCGGAGGTCTCGACGCGCTCGTGTTCTGCGGCGGCATCGGCGAGAATGCGCGGCGCATCCGCGAGCGCATCTGCGAAGGGATGGGGTGGATCGGGCTCGAGATCGACCATGCGGCGAACGCGGCCAATGCGACCGTGATCAGCGCCGAGTTGTCGCGAGTGCGCGCGCTGGTCATCCCGACCGACGAGGAAATCGTGATCGCGCGCGCCGCGCAGCGCCTGTCGGCTGGGACACGCCAAGCCGCCGAATGACGACGACGCGGCCGAGACCGCGAAGAACGGGAGGGACGATGAAACGCGCGATCAAGGCGGCCGAAGCCGCGGAGATGATCCCCGACGGGGCGGTGCTGCTGATCGGCGGCTTCATGGGGGTGGGCTCGCCGCACCGGTTGATCGACGCGCTGCTCGCGCGCGGCGCCCGCGACCTTACCATCGTGAACAACGACACGGCGTCGCCGGACAAGGGCGTCGGCAAGCTGGTCGCCGCCGGCGCGGTGCGCAAGGCGATCACCTCGCATATCGGCCTCAACCCCATCACCCAGAAGATGATGATCGCCGGCGAGATGGAGGTCGAGCTCGTGCCGCAGGGCACGCTGGTCGAGCGGATCCGCGCGGGCGGCGTCGGGCTCGGCGGCGTTCTGACCGCGACAGGGGTCGGCACGCTGGTCGAGGACGGCAAGCAGAAGATCGAGATCGACGGGAAGAAATACCTCGTGGAGAAACCGATCAGGGGCGATTTCGCGCTGCTGGCGGCGCAGCACGCCGATTACGTCGGCAATCTCGAATACTCGCTCACCGCGCACAACTTCAATCCGATCATGGCGCTGGCGGCGGATGTGGTGATCGCCGAGCCCGAGCACATCCTGCCGGTCGGCGCGATCACGCCTGACGCGGTCAAGACGCCGGGCGTGCTGGTCGATCATCTTCTGGAAAGGGCGCATTGATGGACGCCAAGGAGATCATCGCGCGCCGCGTCGCGCTCGAAGTGCGCGAGGGAATGCTGGTCAATCTCGGCATCGGGCTGCCGAGCCTCGTGGCGAACTACCTGCCGAGCGACGTGCATGTGTTCTTCCAGGCCGAGAACGGGGTGATCGGCCTCGGCGCCCGCCCGCCCGAGGGCATGGAGGACCCCAACCTCACCGACGCCGGCGGCGCTTTCGTGACCGCCGTTCCGGGCGCCGCCTCGATCGACAGCGCGATGAGCTTCGGGCTGATCCGGGGCGGCCATCTCGACATGACGGTGCTGGGCGGGTTGCAGGTCGATGCGCGCGGGTATCTCGCCAACTGGATGGTGCCGGGCAAGATGGTGCCGGGGATGGGCGGCGCGATGGACCTCGTCGCGGGCGCCCGGCGGGTCGTGGTGTCGATGATCCACGCCGCAAAGGGCGTCTCGAAGATCGTGCCGGAATGCGATCTGCCGCTCACGGCGACGCGCCGCGTCGATCTGATCGTCACCGAAATCGCGGTGATCCAGCCGATCGAGGGGGGGCTGCTGTTGCGCGAGCGGGGACGGGGGATCTCGGTCGAGGAGGTGGTCGCGGCGACCGCTGCGCCCCTGATCATCGAGGACGACGTGCCCGAGATGGCGCTCGCCTGACCGCCATGGCCGAGGACGCGCCCGTACGGCTCCCCGACCCGCGCCGCGTGATGGCGGCGCTCGCCTTCGCGGCGCGCGCGCACGCCAACCAGCGCCGCAAGGGCGCGGCGCAGGAGCCCTATATCAATCATCTGATCGAAGTCGCCGAACTTGTCGCCGAGGCGACCGGAGGCGCCGACGAGGATGCGTTGATCGCGGCGCTGCTGCACGACGTCGTCGAGGATACGCCCGTGACCGCCGACGAACTCGCCGCGCAGTTCGGCGCGGACGTGGCCCGGGTGGTGATCGAGAATTCCGACGACATGTCCCTGCCCAAGGACGTCCGTCGCCGCGCCCGCATCGAGGCCGCGCCGCGCAAATCGGCGCGCGCGCGGCTGGTCAAGGCCGCGGACCTGATCTCGAACCTGCGCGCGATGGCGGCCTCGCCGCCCGCCGGCTGGCCGGTCGACCGCAAGCTCGGCTATCTGGAGGGTTGCCGCGCGCTGATGGACGCGGCCCGCGGTCCGAACCCCTGGATCGAGGCGCGCTTCGACGAGACCGCCGCCGAGACCGAACGGGCGATCCGCGAGGACCATGCGGCGGATGTGGAAGGCCATCATCACGCACTGGCCCAGCTGGACAGCGGCGCGGGTCAGCCGGTGCATCTGATCTACCTCCCCAACACCGAACGCCGCGAGATCGCCGAGGCGGACATCGACAAGCTCTGCGACCGCATCGCGCGCACGTTTCCCTCGGCGACGATCCAGCAGGCGGAGGCGATCTTCGAAGGCGCGCGGCGACCGATCCTGCTCGCGCGCATCCGCACCGACAGCACCGACGCGATCGTGGCGCTGGCGCAGCGCCTCTGCATCGACTTCCAGCAGAGATTCGTCGGCGTCGAACTCGATGGGCGCTATGTGCGGATATACGCCGACGATACGGGCTGACGCCGCGCCGTCAGACCATCGCCCCCGCCCCGAAACCCAGCGCGATCAGAGCGATCAGCGCGGCCAGTCCGATCACGTCGGACAAGGCGGCATGGTGCGGAAGGCGGGCGGCGGCGCGGAACACGGACATCGGCTCTCTCCTGATTGATCCCTTTGTGTTCCATTTAAGTTCATTAACTGGACAAAGTAAAGAACATAATCGGAACAAGGAGCCGCGCCTCACCCCGCCGCGAGATAGCGGATCGCCGCGTCGCGGTCGTGCAGCCACAGGAGCAGCCGCATCGCCGCGCCGCGATCGCTGGTCAGGTCGGGGTCGCGCGCGAGCGCCAGCCGCGCATCGTCCTGCGCCATCTTCAGGAGCCGCCCCTGCCGCTCCAGATCGGCGATGCGAAAGCGCGGCAGGCCCGATTGCTGCGCGCCGAGCAGGTCGCCGAAGCCGCGCAGCCGCAAATCCTCCTCGGCGATGCGGAAGCCGTCCTCGGTGTCGCGCAGCGCGGTGAGGCGGGCGCGGGCCGTCTCGCCAAGCGGCCCGTAGAGCAGCAGGCAGCTCGACGCGTCCGACCCGCGCCCCACCCGCCCGCGCAGCTGGTGGAGCTGCGCGAGCCCGAAAGTCTCGGCGCGCTCGATCACCATGACCGAGGCCTCGGGCACGTTGACGCCGACTTCCACGACCGTGGTCGCCACGAGGATCTGCGCGCGCCCCGACGCGAAATCGGCCATGGCGGCGTCGCGCTCGGCATGCGGCATCTGGCCATGCGCCATCCGCACGGCGTCGCCGAAGCGGGCCTTCAAGGCGGCGAAACGCGCCTCGGCGGCGGGCAGATCGGACTGTCCGGTCTCCTCGACCAGCGGACAGACCCAGTAGACGCGCCGCCCCTGCGCGAGCGCCGCGCCGAGCCGCGCGATCACCTCCTCAAGCCGGCCCATCGAAATCAGCCGCGTCTCGACCGGCTTGCGGCCCGGCGGCTTCTCGTCGAGCACGCTGACGTCCATGTCGCCGAAGCCCGCCAGCGCCAGCGTGCGCGGAATGGGCGTGGCGGTGGTCACCAGCATGTCCGCAGCGCCCCCCTTCGCGGCGAGTTCCATGCGCTGGCGCACGCCGAAGCGGTGCTGCTCGTCGATCACGGCGAGCCGCAGATCTGCGAAATCGACGTCCTTCTGGAACAGCGCATGGGTGCCGATGAAAATGGAGGTCTCGCCCGAGGCGGCGCGGGCGAGTTTCTCGGCCCGCGCGGCCCCTTTGTCGCGGCCCGTCAGGAGCTCGACCCGCACGCCGACAGTCTCCGCGAGCGGCGCGACGCCGTCGAAATGCTGGCGGGCGAGCAGTTCGGTCGGGGCCATCATCGCAGCCTGCCCGCCGGCCTCGACCGCCACCAGCATCGCCATCAGCGCGACCAGCGTCTTGCCGGAGCCGACATCGCCCTGCAGCAGACGGTTCATGCGCTGGGGCGCGGCCATGTCGGCCTCGATCTCGGCGAGGGCGCGGCGCTGGGCCCCGGTCGGCGCATAGGGCAGCGCGGTCAGCGCCGCCTTGCGCAGCCGCCCGTCGCCCTGCGTGACGCGCCCCTTGCCGCGGCGCAGCTTCGCGCGGGCGAGAGCGAGGGTGAGCTGGTGGGAGAACAGCTCGTCATAAGCGAGCCGGGCGCGGGCCGGCGCGTCTGGCGCCAGCGCCTCGGGACCGTCGGGGGCATGGACCGCGCGCACCGCCGCGCGCCAGCCGGGCCAGGCTTCACGTGCGAGGACGGCGGGATCGATCCATTCGGGCGGATCAGGCGCGCGCTGCAGCGCGCCTTCGACGGCGCGGGCGATGGTCCGCTGCCCCAGCCCTTGCGTGGCGGGATAGACCGGCTCGAACTCGGGCAGCGCCTCGGCCTCGGCTGGTGGCAGGAGGTGGTCGGGATGGGGCATCTGCGCCAGCCCGTCGAAGATCTCGATGCGGCCCGAGGCGATGCGGCGCGCGCCCGACGGCGCGATCCGGCGCAGGTGCTCGGGCGCCCCGTGGAAATAGACGAGCTGGAATTCGGCCTCCGCGTCGCGCACGTCGATGCGGTAGGGCCGGCCCTTCGCGCGCGGCGGATGATGCGCGCCGATCTCGACTTCCACCGTCGCCACCGCGCCTTCGGGAACGCCGACGATGCTCGATCGCAGCCGGCGGTCGATGACGTTATGCGGCGCCAGAAAAAGCAGGTCGCGCGGGCGCGTCGCGTCGAGCCTGGCGAAAAGCTTCGCCGAGGCCGGGCCGACGCCCGGCAGGGCCGTCAACTCGGCGAAGAGCGGCCAGAGCGGTTCGGGGCGTGCGGACATGGGCGCGACGATGCAGCGCCGGGCGATCCGGGGGAAGCCCTCCCGCTCAGTCCTCGCGCCAGAACTTGCGCGCCTCGCTCAGCGCCCGCCAGTCGCGCTTGGCATGCGACCAGTGCGCCTCGGCGCGCGCCTCCGAGGTCGCCAGAACGCGGCCCACGGCGCGCTGGGCCGCGGGGTCGGCGGCGGCGGGCGCGTCGGGGCCGGTCAGGGCGGCTTCGGCCATCGCCATGTCCTGCAGCGCGCCGAAATCGTCCTGCAAGGTCTTGAGCGTGCGGATGAAGGCGGCGGTCGGCTTGACCTTGAAGAGCGGCGCGAAGAACTCGGCGGCGTAGCGCAGCTTCTTCAGCGCCTTGCGCAAGTCGTGGCGCGCCTCGCCCTCCAGCTCCTCGATCCGCGCGCCGAGTTTCGCGGCCTTGCGCCAGCGCTTGTCGAGGGCGGCGGCGGCGAGATGGGCGACGGGCTGGGCGAGCTCGGCGGTCTGCGAGATGTCGTCGGGGCGCAGCCAGCCGCGTCCCTCGACGAAGCCCCCGAGGTCGAAGACGAAACCGGCGGTGCGCGGCTCGGCCAGCCGCGCGCGGGCCGCCTTACGGGCGACGTCGCGACGCCCGGCGAGGGCGGCGTGGAGCGCCGCGAAGCCGGGATCGGCGGGCGCGCCTGGGGCGGGGATCGCGACTTCCTCCATCAGAACGTCGAGATCGCGCACGGCGCCGACGCAGGCAGCCAGGTCGCGCGCTTCGGCGTCGAGCGCGCGCAGGGCGGGGACGTCGAGGATCGGCGCGAAGACCGAGACCGCCGTGCGCAGACGGCGCAGGCCGACGCGCAGCTGGTGCGGCCCTTCGGGCGCGTCGTTGAAGGCGGTGGCGGCGACGTTGCCCATGATCTGGTCGAGGCACAGCCGCAGAACGTCGCGCGCCGCCTGCTCGGCGGTCAGCGCGCGCGCGAGGATGACCGGCGCCGCCTGCACCGGCTCAGGGACGGCGCGCACCCCCTCCCCGCCCGCGGCGAGCGCGAAGCCGCGCTCGGCCTTGTTGCGCCGCGAGGCGCGCAGCGGCGCGGGCGGCCAGAGCGCCTTGGCCAGCTCGAACAGCTCCGCCGCCTGGCCCGATTTGAGCTCAAGCTCCGCCTCGCGCAGATGCGCCGCGCGCTCGCCCGCGCGGATCTCGCCCACGTCGACCGCGAGTTCCACCGACCCGCCCCGCGGCGCCTGCAAAAGCCAGAGGCTGCGCTGGATGTCGGTTTCGAAGACAGGGACGGGCTGGGCGCCGTCGAGCGCGTCGAGCACCGCCTCGCGCAGCGCGACGTCGCCGATGGCGTGGAGCGCGAGCCGACCGCCCGGCGCAGGCTGCTCGTCCTCCAGCGGCCTCGACAAACCGGCGATCACGCCGGAGCCGAGTTTCACGGTCTGCACCCATCGGCGACCTTCGCGGCGCACCCGCAGGGCGATGCGCCGACGCGAGAGCGCGCGGTCGGGCGTGTCGAAATAGACGGCTTTCAGCCTGATTCTGCTCGGTTTTCCCGAGGTGAGGGGCGCTGATGCGGCGGCCGCGCGCAGGGCCTTCTCGGTGGCGGCGTCGAGCAGCAGCTTGAGTTCGATCTCGGTTGTCATGTCATGGAGATGACAAGAACCTTGCAACTCCGCAAGTGGTCCGCATCACTCGCCCGCATTTTCATGCCGATTTGTCGAGAAGATCACGCCAGCCGGCCTCGTCGAGCACGGCGACGCCCAGCGACTCGGCCTTCTTCAGCTTCGATCCCGCCTCGGCCCCCGCGACCACCAGATCGGTCTTCGCGCTGACCGATCCGGCGACTTTCGCGCCCAGCGCCTCGGCCCGCGCCTTCGCCTCGGCGCGCGACATCGTCTCCAGCGTTCCGGTGAAGACGACGGTCTTGCCCGCGAGCGCCGCGCCTTCGCCGGCAGGGGCGGCGAGGGGCGCCACGGTCAGATGCGCGCGCAGCCGGTCCACCGCGTCGCGGTTGTGCGGCTCGGCGAAGAAGGCGGCGAGCGCGGTCGCCATCACCTCCCCCACCCCGTCGATGGCGAGCAGCGCCTCCCACGCCTCGCCCTCGCGCGGCGCGCAGGCGCGCATCGCGCCCTCGAAGCTCTCCCAGTCGCCGTAAGCGCGGGCGAGGAGGCGGGCGGAGGTCTCGCCCACATGGCGCACGCCGAGCGCGAAGATCAGCCGGTCGAGCCCGATCTCGCGGCGCGCGGCGATGGCGGCGAACAGATTGGCGGCGGATTTCGCGCCCCAGCCCTCGCGGTTCCTCAACTGGCGCAGCGCGCCGTCGCCGTAGCGGTTTTCAAGTTCGAAGATGTCGGCGGGCTCGCCGATCCAGCCGTCGCGCCAGAGCGCCTCGACCTGCTTGGCGCCGAGCCCTTCGATGTCGAAGGCGTCGCGGCTCACGAAATGCTTGAGATGCTCGACGCGCTGATGCGGGCAGGCGAATTCCCCTGTGCAGCGGCGCACCGCTTCGCCTTCGGGGCGAATGGTCGGGGTGCGCAGGTCGCAGGGGCAGGTTTCGGGCGGCGTCCACGGCGCGGCGCCGGCGGGGCGCTTGCCGAGGTCCACGTCGAGCACCTTGGGGATCACGTCGCCCGCGCGATACACCGTCACCGTGTCGCCGACCCTCAGGTCGCGCCCCGCGCGGATCGGCTGGCCGTCCGAGCCGCGCCCGGCGATGTAGTCCTCATTGTGCAGCGTGGCGCTCGACACCACGACGCCGCCGACCGTCACCGGGCGCAGCCGCGCCACGGGCGACAGCGCGCCGGTGCGGCCCACCTGGATCTCGATGGCCTCCAGCACGGTCTCGGCCATCTCGGCGGAGAACTTGAAGGCCACGGCCCAGCGCGGCGTGGTCGAGCGCATGCCGAGGCGGGCCTGAAACTCCAGATCGTCCGCCTTGCACACGACGCCGTCGATGTCGTAGCCGAGCGCGGCGCGGCGCGCGGCCAGCTCTGCATGACAGGCGATCAGCGCCTCGACGCCCGCGCAGCGGCGGCTGTCGGCGTTGACCGGCAAGCCGAGCGCGCGGATCCGCGCCAGCGCCTCCCATTGCGTCGCCGCGAGCGGTTCGGAGACCTCCCCCCAGCCATAGGCGAAGAAGCGCAGAGGACGCGAGGCGGTGACAGTGGGGTCGAGCTGGCGCAGCGAGCCCGCGGCGGCGTTGCGCGGATTGGCGAACACCTTGGCGCCCGCCTCGGCCTGTCGGGCGTTCAGCGCCGCGAAATCGGCATGGGTCATGTAGACTTCGCCGCGGACCTCCAGCACCTCGGGCGCGCCCTCCAGCCGGTGGGGAATGTCGGAAACCATGCGCGCATTGGCGGTGACGTTCTCGCCGGTCTCGCCGTCGCCGCGCGTCGCCGCCTCGACCAGCGCGCCGCCTTCGTAGCGCAGGCTGAGCGAGAGGCCGTCGATCTTGGGCTCGGCGACATAGGCGACGTCGGCCTCGGGCGGCAGCGAGAGGAAGCGCTTGAGGCTCGCGTCGAACTCGCGCAGCTCGCCCTCGTCCATCGCGTTCTTCAGCGACAGCATCGGCCTGCGATGGCGCACTTGCGCGAACGCCTCCGACGGCGCGGCCCCGACGCGGGCCGAGGGGCTGTCGCCTCGGATCAGGTGCGGAAAGCGCGCCTCGATGGCGGCGTTGCGCCGCTTGAGCGCGTCATACTCGGCGTCGGCGATCACCGGCGCGTCCTGCTGGTGATAGGCGCGGTCGTGGCGCGCGATCTCGGCGGCGAGGCGCGCAAGTTCCTCGGTCGCCTCCTCCTCGGACAGCGCTGCGATGTCGATGAGTCCGCTCATGTCCGCCCCCGCCCGGCTCCGCGGCGGAAAGTGCGGCGGCGGTCGCCGCCGGTCAAGAAAGCAAGGGACCCGCCCTTGCGGGGCGGGTCCCTGTCTCCGGGCCTTCGCGCCGCCCTACCGGGCGTCGGCGATCGCACGCTTTGTCATCACCTTCGCCAGATGCGCGCGATAGGCGGGCGAGGCGTGGATGTCGCCGAGCATGTCCTCCGCATCGAGCGCGAGCGGCTCTATCGCCTCGGGCGACCAGTTCGCCGCAAGCGCCTCCTCGGCTTCGGTCCAGCGGAACACGCCGCTGGTCGAGGCGCCGGTGATCGCCACCCGCGGCCCTTCGGTCGTGCGGGCGACGAAGGCCGCGGCCATCGCGAAGCGCGAGGCGGGCTGGATGAACTTGCGGTAGCAGGCCGAATGCGGGATCGGGAAGCGCACCGCCTTGATGATCTCGCCTTCCTCGAGCGCGGTGTCGAACATGCCCTGGAAATAGTCGTCGGCTTCGATCTCGCGGGCGTTGGTCACGATGGTGGCCCGCAGCGCCAGCGCCGCCGCCGGATAGCAGGCCGCCGGGTCGTTATGGGCGAGCGAGCCGCCCAGCGTGCCCCGGTTGCGCACCTGCGGATCGCCGATGCCGCCAGCCAGCTCCGCCAGCGCCGGGATCGCGTCGCGCACATGCGGATCGGTCGCGACCGCCGCATGGGTGGTCGCCCCCCCGATGGTGAGCGATCCGCCCGCCGCCTGCACGCCGATCATCTCGGGGATCCCCGAGACGTCCACGAGCAGCGACGGCTGGGAGAGGCGCTGCTTGAGCGTCGGCACGAGCGATTGGCCGCCGCTCATCAGATAGGCTTCCTCGCGGCCGAGCGCCGCGGCGGCGTCGTCGATCGACTTCGCCTTCACATAGTCGAAATTGTACATCTCTCCCCCCTCACTCGGCCGCAGCGGCGGGCTTCGCCGCCTGGATCGCCGCCCACACCTTCTGCGGGGTCAGCGGCATGTCGATATGCGTGACCCCGTAGGGGCTCAGCGCGTCGATCACGGCATTGACGAAGGCCGGCGGCGAGCCGATGGCGCCGGCCTCGCCGCAGCCCTTCACGCCGAGCGGGTTGTGGCTGCAGGGCGTGTTGCAGGAGTGGTCGACATGCACCATCGGGATGTCGGCGGCGCGGGGCATGGCGTAGTCCATGAAGGAGCCGGCGCCGGGCTGGCCGTCCTCGTCGAACATCACATGCTCCATCATCGCCTGGCCGATGCCCTGCGCGACCCCGCCATGGACCTGGCCCTCGACGATCATCGGGTTGACCACATTGCCGAAATCGTCGGCCGCGTTGAACGCGAGCACGGTGACGACGCCGGTGTCGGGGTCCACTTCGACTTCGCAGGCGTAAGCGCCCGAGGGGAAGGTGAAGTTCTTGGGGTCATAGAAGGCCGTCTCCTCGAGCCCCGGCTCGACCGTGTCGAGCGGGTACTTGTGGGGGACGTAGGCCGCGAGCGCGACTTCGCCGAAGGTGATCTTCTTGTCGGTGCCGGCGACGGTGAAGGCGCCGTTCTCGAAAGCGATGTCGGCCTCGGCGGCCTCCAGCAGATGCGCCGCGACCTTCCTGGCCTTGTCGATCACCTTGTTGACGGCGTTCACGATGGCCGTGCCGCCGACCGCGAGGCTGCGCGAGCCGTAAGTGCCCATGCCGAACGGCACGCGGGCGGTGTCGCCATGCACGATGTCGATCGACGCCTCCGGCAGGCCGAGCATGTCGGCGACCACCTGGGCGAAGGTGGTCTCATGGCCCTGACCGTGGCTGTGCGAGCCGGTGAACACCGAGACCGAGCCCGTCGGGTTCACGCGGATCGTCGCCGCCTCGTAGAGGCCCGCGCGAGCGCCGAGCGCGCCGACGAGCGAGGAGGGCGCGATCCCGCAGGCCTCGATGTAATGCGCGAAGCCGAGGCCCCGCAGCTTGCCCTTCGCAGCGCTTTCCGCCTTGCGGGCGGCGAAGCCCGCGCGGTCGGCCATCTGCACGCACTTGTCCATGGTCGCGTCGTAGTCGCCCACGTCGTAGAGCACCGCGACCGGCGTCTGGTAGGGGAAGGCGTCCTTGGGGATGAAGTTCCGCTTGCGCAGCGCCACTGGATCGACGCCCAGTTCGCGCGCCGCCTTGTCCACGACGCGCTCGATCTGATAGGTCGCCTCGGGCCGGCCGGCCCCGCGATAGGCGTCAACCGGCACCGTGTTCGTGAACACCGCCTTGACGTTGGTGAAGATCAGCGGCGTCTTGTAGTTGCCCGCAAGCAGCGTGCCGTGCAGCCAGGTCGGGATGCAGGGCGCGAACGTGCTCAGATACGCGCCCATGTTCGCCAGCGTCGTGCAGCGCAGCGCCGTGAAGTTGTTGTCCTTGTCGAGGGCGAGCTCGATCTTCGTCACATGGTCGCGGCCCTGCGCGTCGGAGATGAAGGCCTCGGTGCGGTCCGAGGTCCACTTCACGGGGCGGCCCACCGCCTTCGACGCGAAGGTGACGAAGGCTTCCTCGGCGTAGTGGTAGATCTTCGAGCCGAAGCCGCCGCCCACATCCGGCGCCACGACGCGCAGCTTGTGCTCGGGGATGCCGAGCACGAAGGCGCCCATCAACAGACGGATGACGTGCGGGTTCTGCGAGGTGGTGTAGAGGGTGTATTCGTCGCGGGCGCGGTCGAATTCGCCGATGGCCGCGCGCGGCTCCATCGGGTTGGCGACGAGGCGGTTGTTGACCAGTTCCAGCGTGGTGACGTGGGCGGCGTTGCGGATCGCCTCGTTCACGGCGGCCTTGTTCTCGGCGACGAACTCCCAGTCGTAGCAGAGGTTGTCCGGC
>NZ_DAIQNN010000032.1:0-34039 GCF_036788415.1 Rubrimonas sp.
ACCGCGCCGTGTCGCTGCTGCGCACCCGCGTCAACGTCGCCGTCGAGACGCAGAACCAGGCGCTGCTCGAGTCGATGAACTCCCGGGCCGAGATGCAGCTGCGCCTGCAGCGCACCGTCGAGGGGCTGTCGGTGGTGGCGATCAGCTATTACGCCGTCAGCCTCGCCGGCTACGCCGTCAAGCCGCTCGCGAAATTCGTCGCCATGGACGAAAGCCTTCTGCTGGCGCTGACCGCGATCCCCATCGTCGCGGGCGTCTGGGCCTTCATCCGTCGCATTCGAGAGAAGATCGAGCGCGAGGACTGACGCGCCGCCGCCCCTTTCAGCGATAAAGCATGATCGAGATGCGGCAGGCCCGGATCAGCTCCGACGTCGTGCTCCCGAGAACGAGGCTGCGCCAGCGCGAATGTCCGTAGGCGCCCATCGCCAGCAGGTCCACGCCCTCGCGCTCCACCAACGCGGCGATCGCGGCGCTCGGCTCGCCGGCGACGAGCCGCGCCTGCGACGCGTGCCCCTGCGCCTCCAGCCGCGCGCAGGCCGCGTCGAGGCGGGCGCGCTGCTCGGCGTCGGGCGCGCCGGCGATGGCGAGCGTGACGGCGAGCCCGCGATAGAGCGGATCGCGCGCCACCGCGTCCACCGCCCGCTCCGCGCTCGCCCGCCCGTCATAGGCGACGAGCAGCCGCTGCGGCGGGCGGAAGGCGCTTGAGGCGATCAGCACCGGGCGGGCGCTCGCGCGCGCGATCCGCTCGAGGTTGGAGCCCAGATGCAGCTGCGCGAAATCCGCCGCCTCGCCGCGCTTGCCGATCACCAGCAGCGCCGCGTCGGCCTCGCGCGCGGCGATCTCGTCGAGCAGATCGCCGCGGATCAACGCGGTGTCGACGTCCTGCGCCCCGGCCGCCTCGACCCGCGTGCGCGCCTCCTCCAGATCGAGCCGTGCGCCGCGCTCCAGCAGCAGCGCCCGTTCGGCCTCCAGGGCGGCGAGTTCCTCCTGCACCTGCCGGCGCGCGGGCGAGGCCAGCCGCGCCGCGAGCCCCGAGGACAGCGCGCCCGCCGCGCCGGCCCCCATCGCCTCGCGGCGTCCGAGCACTTTCAGAAGCGTCACCGGCGCCTTCATCCGCCGCGCCGCCCATGCCGCATGCTCGGCCACAGAGCGCGAATAGACCGACCCGTCGATGCAGGCGAGGATGGCGCTCATCCGGACCCTTTCCGCGCGGCGGCGACCCCTCGTCCGCGCCGGGACCGCTGCATCGCGCGATGCGCGCCGCAGGTCAAGGCGCGATGTCGCAGCGGCGGCGGGCCGCATCGCCTGCGCCGCAACCGCTGCGTGCGCCGCGCCGCGCCGCCTTGCAATTTCCGCCGCGACAGGCCAAGGAACGGCGCCCGGCGCGCGACCCCGCGCGGTCCGGGCTCGTTTCGCTCACCCCTACGAGCACGCAACTGGGATCGGCATGGCCAAAGAAGAGACGCTGGAATTTCCCGGGACCGTGGTCGAGCTGCTGCCGAACGCGACGTTCCGGGTGCAGCTCGAAAACGGCCACGAGATCATCGCCCACACCGCCGGCAAGATGCGCAAGAACCGCATCCGCGTCCTCGCCGGCGACAAGGTCCAGGTCGAGATGACCCCTTACGACCTGACCAAGGGCCGCATCACCTACCGGTTCAAATAGGCGTGTCCGCAGGCTCCGGGACGGCGCCGCCGCGCCTGATCCTCGCCTCCGCCTCGCCGCGCCGCCGCGAGTTGCTGGCGCGCATCGGCGTCGAACCCGCCGCAGTGCTGCCGGCCGACATCGACGAGACGCCCCGCGCCGCCGAGACCCCTCGCGCCTTCGCCCGCCGCATCGCCGCCGAAAAGGCCGAAGCCGTCGCCGGACGCGTTGAGGCAGAGGGCGGGCTGGTGCTCGCCGCCGACACGGTGGTCGCGGTCGGGCGGCGCATCCTCGGCAAGCCCGCCGACGCCGAGGAGGCCGGGCGGTTCCTCGACCTGCTCTCGGGCCGGCGCCACCGCGTGATCACCGCCGTCGCGCTCCGCCTCGGCGCGCGCGTCTGGGCGCGCGACGTCGAGACTTCGGTCAAGGTCAAGCGCCTGTCCGCTCCCGAGCGCGCCGCCTATCTCGCGAGCGGCGAGTGGCGCGGCAAGGCCGGCGGCTATGCGATCCAGGGGCTCGCCGCGGCGCTGATCCCCTCGATCAACGGCAGCTACACAAACGTCGTCGGTCTGCCGCTGACCGAAACCGCCAATCTGCTCGCCGGCGCCGGGTTGCGCGTCGCGCTGACCGGAGAGCCCGCATGAAGGGCCGCCTGATCGCCGTCGAGCGCCTCGGCGAAGGCGCTGTGGCTGCGGCGCTTCTCGTGGACGGACGGCTCGAGGACCTGCTGATCGACCCGCCCGAGGCCGATCCCCTGCCCCGCCCCGAGGCGCTGCACTGGGCGCGGGTGGAGCGGCTGGTCGCGGTCGCCGGCGCCGCCTTCGCGCGGCTGGGCGACGGGACGACCGGCTGGCTGCGCGCTCCGCAGGCGAGGCCCGGCGACATGCTCTGCGTCCAGGTCGCGCGCTGGCCCGATCCCGGCAAGGCGCCGCCGCTGAACGAGCGGCCCGTCTGGAAGGGCCGCTACGCATTGCTCACCCCAGGCGCGCCCGGCGCCAATGTCGCGCGCGGCATTCGCGGCCACGCCGAGCGGGCGCGGCTGCAGGCGCTGGCCGACGCCGGGCTCGCCGGCGCGCCCGACGATCTCGGCCTCGTGATCCGCACGGCCGCTGCGAACGCCGACGACGCCGCCATCGAAGGCGAGATCGCCGAACTGCGGGCCATGTTCGACGCCGACCGCGCCGCGATGACCGGGACCGCTCCCAAGCTTCTTCGCCCCGCCCCCGACGCCGCCGCGCGCGCCCTGCGCGACTGGGCCGATCCCGAGCCGGACGCGGTGGAGGAGGGCGAGGACGCCTTCGAGCGGCTCGGCGTGTGGGACGCCATAGCCGATCTGCGCCGCGCCCGGGTCGATCTGCCGGGCGGCGGCTGGATGAGCGTCGAGGCGACCGCCGCGATGATCGCGGTGGATGTCAACACCGGCGAGGATTTCTCCAAGGGCGCGGCCCAGCGCGTCAACCTCGCCGCTTGCGCCGAGCTTCCGCGGCAGCTTCGGCTGCGCGGCCTCGGCGGCGTCGCGCTGATCGACTTCGCGCCGCTGCCCAAGGGCGCGCGTCAGGGCGTGGAGAACGCGCTGAAGCGCGCCTTCGCCGAGGATCCGGTCGACACGACGCTGGCCGGATGGACCCCGCTGGGCAATTTCGAGCTGACCCGAAAGCGCGAGCGCCGCCCCCTGCGCGAGGCGCTGCGCGATGGCTGACGCGCCGCAGCCGCGCCGCCCCGCCCCGCGCTGCCCGGTCTGCGGCAAGCCGCGCGACCCGGCGTTCCGCCCGTTCTGCTCGCGCCGCTGCGCCGATGTCGATCTCGGACGCTGGCTGACCGAAGGCTACGCCGTGCCGGGCGAGCCCGCCGAGGACGAGAGCGGCGACCCGAAGACCTGACCGGCCGGCTAGAGCGGAGTTCGACCTGACAGAAGCCGGCCCAGAGCTAGGTGCCGTTGTTTTTGAAAGGAAAATTTGGTTACCTATCCTCTCTGGTCGGCTTTGCGCCCTAGCCGCCGGTCGTCTCGGCCCGCTTCGCCGCGACCCAGAGCGCCTCCAACTCGTCGAGCGTCGCCTGCTGCGGGGCGCGGCCCTGCGCGGCGAGCGCCGCCTCCATCGACCGGAAGCGCCGCTCGAACTTGGCGTTCACGCGCCGCATCGCCCGCTCGGGATCGATGTCGAGGCGGCGGCCCAGATTGACCAGCGCGAACATCAAATCGGCGAATTCGTCCTCGACGCGGTCGGGGTCCGCCCCTGCTCCCGTCTCCGCCGCGAGTTCCCGCGCCTCCTCGGCGATCTTGTCGGCGACCTGCCCCGCATCGTCCCAGTCGAAGCCGACCCGGGCCGCGCGCCGCTGCAATTTGACGGCCCGCGTCAGCCCCGGCAGCCCCGCCGGCACGCCGTCGAGCGCGCTCGCCGCCCCCGACCCGCCGCGCTCGGCGGCCTTGATCGCCTCCCAGGCCTCGGTCTGCTGCGCGGGCGTGCGGTCGCGGTCCTCGTCGCCGAACACATGCGGGTGCCGGCGCACCATCTTGTCGGCGACCGCGCGCGCCACCTCGTCGAAGCCGAACGCGCCGGCCTCCTCGGCCATCTGCGCGTGATAGACGACCTGGAGCAGCAGATCGCCGAGTTCGTCGCGGAGATCGTCCATATCCGCGCGCTCGATGGCGTCGGCGACCTCATAGGCCTCCTCGATGGTGTAAGGCGCGATCGAGCGGAAATCCTGCGCGACGTCCCACGGACACCCCGTTTCCGGATCGCGCAGGCGGCGCATGATCGCGCGCAGCCGCGCGAGCGGATCGGCGTCGGTCGGCGCGTCAGACATAGACGATCACCGCCGCGACCGTCGCGAGGATCTGGCCGAAATTGATCGCGACGGCCCCGCCATGCAGCCAGCCGAAGCGCCGCTTCGCCGCCTCGCCCGCGTCGCGCGCGGCGTTGATGCGCGGCATCAGGACTTGCCGCTGCACGATGGCGAGGATCGTCACCACCGCCATGATCTTCGACGAGACAGGCCCATGCCCGACGCAGCCGATCATGGCGAAGGCGCCGCAGCCGATGGTGAAGGCGTAGTACCAGGGGAAAGTCCCGCGCACGAAGCGCCCCGCCATGTCGGCGGGCAGCAGGCGGAAGGCCAGCGGCGCGATCATGAAAGTGAAGAGCCCCATGCCGCCGAGCATGAGGCCCAGCGCCAGCGCTCCGAGATTGTCCTGCATCCGCATCCTCCCGGCGTGAAACTGCGGGGGATGTAGCGGATGCGCCCCAAAAGAGCACGCCCCCGCGCGGCCTTCAGCGGTCGTCGCCCACGGCGCGCATCGGCGGCGCCTCGGCGTCGTCGCCGACCCGCCGCGCCGCGGCGCCGATGGCGCGCACTTCCGCCTCGGTCAGCCCCTGCGCGTCGCGGCCCTTGAGGTCGGGGATGCGCACGGTGACTTCCTTGTGCGCGAAATGGATCCCCTCGCGCTCGAACAACTCGCGAATTTCCGAATAGACCAGCTTGCGGGTCGTCCACTGATCGCCCGGCCGCGTCATGTATTTGACGCGGATGATCATCGCGCTGTCCTCCATCATGAACACGCCCTGACTCTTGAGCGGCTGGAGGAACTTGTGGCCCTCGACCGGATGCTCGAGCAGCCGCTCGCCGAGCTTCTTGATCAGCTTGCGGACTTTCTCGGGGTCGGTGTCGTAGGTCAGCCGCAGCGGCAGCTTCATCATCACCCAGTCGCGCGAGAAGTTGGTCAGATGCTTGATCTCGCCGAAGGGAATGGTGTGCAGCGCGCCAAGATGGTGGCGCAGTTGGAAGGAGCGCAGCGAGATCTTTTCGACCGTTCCCTTCACCTCGCCGACGTCGATGTATTCGCCCTTGCGGAAGGCGTCGTCGAACAGGAAGAAGGCCCCCGAGAGGATGTCGCGGATCAGCGTCTGGCTGCCGAAGCCGATGGCCAGACCGATCACGCCGGCGCCGCCGAGCAGGGGCGCGACGTTCACGCCGAGCTCCATCGCCACCAGGATCGCGACCGACGCGCCGATCAAGATCAGCACGGCGTTGCGCGCGAGCGGCAGCAGGGTGGCGAGCCGCGAGGACGCCGCCGCCGCCCCGCCCTCGTCGCCGGGCTCGGCCATCACCTCGACGTCGGCGCCTTCCTCGGCGATGCGGCGGTCGATCCAGATGCGGGCGGCGTGAAACAGGAAATAGCCGATCAGCGCGATGTCGATCACGTCCTGCGCGAGGTCGAGCGGCATGCCCTCCTGAAACAGCGGCCGCCCCCCGAGCAGCACGGTCAGCGCCCAGAGCGCGGCGCCGAACGCCAGAAGGCTCGCCATCCGCCGCGCGAGATCCTCGAAGCTGCGCATCCGGCGGCGCGAGGGCAGCTGAGGTCCGGGAGCGACGACGGGCGCGGACGCATGGGCGTGCAGGGCCGGCGCGGGTCCGCCGCCATCCCCGTCGCCGTCGTCGCCGTCGCCATCCGCGCCGCCGACCGCGTCGCCGGCAGGAGCCGCAGGCGCGAAGGGCTCGACCGGCCGGATCGGCGCGCGGGCCCGCCGCGCGATCCGGTCGATGACGTAAAGCGCGGTCCAATGCGCCGTCAGCCCGGCCAGCAGCACGCCGAACAGAACCCCGATGGTGGGCAGGCCCATGTCCTGCCCGAAGATCGCCCGCTGCGCGAGCGCGACGAAGCCGGCGATGAGGAACAGCGTCAGCGCCGGCCCCCAGAGCGTCGCCGCGAGCAGCGCGGGCCACGTCGCCTCTTGCGGCGAGGCGCCCTGCAGCAGCATCGAGCGGATCGCCGCGCGGTTGACCCAGGCGCCGGCCCCGATCAGCCCGATCTGGGCGATCAGCAGACCCATGCGCAGCAGCGCCGAGGTCTCGCGCGGCAGGCCGAGCGCGTCGAGCCACATCACCCCGGCGATCGACAGCACGGCGGCCAGCGTCGCCGCATAGAGCCAGCGATAGAGCCGCCGCGACGCGCGATCCGACAGTCCCGACAGGCGGAATTCCGGCAGAAAGGGCGCGCAGGCCATGCGCCAGAACGTGTCGACCAGCGTCATGGTCGCATAGGCCCCGAAGGCGATGATCGCCGTGCGCACCGCGGCCTCGTTGTCTTCGGGATAGAACCCGGCGCCGACCAGCAGCGCGACCGCCATCGTCAGCCCCAGACCGACCACGGTCATCGCCAGCCGCGCCGCGAGCACCGGCGCCTTGTCCGAAAAGCCGAGCGGCCCCGGCCCGGCTGCGACGGCGCGCTGCAGGCGCACGAAGACGGGCCGCGCGACATAGACGCCGTAGACCCGCGCAGCGGCGCGCCCGATCCCGATCAGCAGCACCAGAAACGCGAACAGGCCGAGGAAATAGGACGGCTCTCCGGTCGGGCTGGCTGCGGCGAGGGTGGCGCGGATGTCCGCCCCGATCAGCGGCGCGCGCTCGGCGAGCGCCCGCACGCCCTCCCGCGCGCGCCCGATGCCGCGCTGCGTGGCGTCGAGCGCCGAGGCCGCGCGATAGGTCTCGGCGATCTCGCCATAGGCCTGAAGGTCCGGCGCGCGGTCGGGCTCCGGCGCCGGGCGCTCGCCGATCAGGCCGTAATCCGCAAAGCCCTGCGGGGCGGCGGGCGATGCGGCCAAGGCGAGGCACAGCGCCGCGACGACCGCGAGCGCCCCGATCGCGAGGCGCCGCGCCGCAAGGTCAAGTGGCTGCATCCCCGGTCTCCTCTCGCGCCAGGACCGCCCGAGCGGGCGATGCGCCAAGAGCCCGGCGCGCTCCGTCCTGTTCGCCCTAACTCCTTATCAAGTTTCCTGTGGCCCAGTTGCAATTGCGCGCATCGCGACGCGCGGCTTTTTCTGGCCTTTTCCGGAAGGGTTGGTTACCGACGATGCTGGCGCTCAGACATCATCGCCCCACGCGACTGGCGCTCCGGGTGCGGAACGGGGGCGACGCGCGCCGCGCGACGCGATATGCCCGTTTCGCGCCCGAGCGCGGGCGGACGGGACTGGCCAGGATCGGCGGCATGAACTTCACGCGCCCACTCAGCGACCGCCGCCAGTCGGGAAGGCGCGCGCTGCTCTACAGCCACGACACGTTCGGCCTCGGCCATCTGCGGCGGTCGCGCGCGATCGCCCAGGCGCTCGCCGACTCCGATCCGACATTGTCGGCGCTGATCCTGACCGGCTCGCCGGTCGCCGGGCGCTTCGACTTTCCCGAACGCGTCGACCATGTCCGCCTGCCCGGCGTCGTGAAGCTGGCCGACGGCTCCTACCGCTCGCACAATCTGGGACTCGACATCGACGAGACCACCCATCTGCGCGGCGCGCTGCTCACGGCCGCCGAGACCGCCTTCGACCCCGACCTGCTGATCGTCGACAAGGAGCCGTGGGGGTTCCGCAACGAACTCGCCGGCACGCTCGAGACCGCCCGCGCGCGCGGCGCGCGGCTGGTGCTCGGCCTGCGCGACGTGCTCGACGCGCCGGGCCCGCTGGCCGAGGAATGGGCGCGCAAGGACGCGCTGACCGCCATCGAGCGCTTCTACGACGAGATCTGGGTCTATGGCGCGCCCGAGATGTGCGACCCGCTCGCCGGGCTGCCGCTGTCGGACGCCGCGCGGGCGCGCATCGTCTACACTGGCTATCTGCGCCGCGACATCGGCGCGCCGCCGCCGGGCTGGGCCGGCGCGCCGGAGGAGCCCTTCGTCCTCGTCACCACCGGCGGCGGCGGCGACGGGGCCGCGCTGATCGACTGGGTGCTCTCGGCCTATGAGCACGACCGCTCGATCCCGCTGCGCGCCATGCTCGTCTATGGGCCTTTCATGCAGACCGACCTGCGCGCGCGCTTCGACCAGCGCGCCGCCGCACTCGGCGACCGCATCGTCACCGCCGGATTCGAAAGCCGCCTGGAATGGCTGCTCGCGCGCTCGGCGGGGGTCGTGGCGATGGGCGGCTACAACACGTTCTGCGAGATCCTCTCGCTCGACAAGCCCGCGGTGATCGCGCCGCGAGCCGCGCCCCGGCAGGAGCAGCTGATCCGCGCCGAGGCGGCCGAAAGGCTCGGGCTCGCGCGGATGCTGCACCCGCCGCGCGACGGCGACGGGCCTGAAGTGATGGCGGCGGCGATCCGCGGCCTGCTCACCCAGCGTCGCCCGTCCGAAGGCCCGGTGGCGGGCCTGCTCGACGGCGCCGCGACCATCGTCGCCCGCGCCTTCCCCGACGCCCCTGTCCCCCGCGCCCTCCTGTCCCCGAGGATCGTTCCCCATGTCGCCTGACGCCTACGCAGCCGCCGCCGCCGACCCCGCGCAGGCCGCCGCCCCGCGCGGGCGCCGCGCGCAGGCCGGCCCGCCCCTCTCGATCGTGGTCAAGGGCTATCCGCGCCTGTCCGAGACGTTCATCGCGCAGGAGTTGAAGGCGCTCGAGGCGCGCGGCTTCCAGTTCGACATCTGGTCGCTGCGCAAGCCTTATGACGGCAAGACCCACCCGATCCACGAGAAGATCCGCGCCCAGGTCAACTACCTTCCGGAATATCTCCACGAGGAGGCCGGCCGGGTGATCGCCGCCTTCATCGGCGCGATGTTCAAGCGCGGGTTCCTCAACGCCTTCGCGGTGTTCCTCGGCGATCTGATGCGCGATTTCAGCCGCAACCGGGTGCGCCGTTTCGGACAGGCCTGCGTGATGGCGACCGAGCGGCCCAAGGGACTGCGGTTCGTCTATGCGCATTTCCTGCACACGCCGAGTTCGGTGGCGCGCTACGCGGCGATGATCCATGGCGTGCGCTGGGGTTTCTCGGCCCATGCGCGCGACATCTGGACGACGCCGAGCTGGGAGAAGACCGCCAAGATCGACGACGCGGCCTTCGGCGTCACCTGCACGCGCATCGGCCAGGCCCAGCTCAACGCGCTGTCCTCGACGGGGCCGAAGGTCGAGCTCGCCTATCACGGCCTCGACCTGTCCGACATCCCGCGCGGCCCCGAGACGCGCGAGCCGCGCAACGGCACGGTGCCCGGCGAGCATGTGCAGCTGATCTCGGTGGGGCGCGCCGTCGAGAAGAAGGGCTACATGGACCTGCTGAACGCGCTGGCCGATCTGCCCAAGATCATGCAGTGGCGCTTCACCCACATCGGCGGCGGCCCGGAGATGGAGGCGCTGAAGGCGCGCGCAAAGGATCTCGGCCTGTCCGGCAAGATCAAGTGGCTCGGCAAGCGCGACCGCCCCGAAGTGATCGAGGCGCTGCGCGCCGCCGACATCTTCATCATGCCCTCGCGCATCGCCTCGGACGGCGACCGCGACGGGCTGCCAAACGTGATCCTCGAGGCCGCGAGCCAGAATCTCGCCATCATCGCGACGCGGCTCTCCGCCATTCCCGAATTCGTCGAGCACGACGTCACCGGCGTTCTCGTGCGCCCTGGCCATGCCGCCGGCATGACCGAGGCGATCCAGCAACTCGCTCGCGACCCCAACAGGCGCGCCAATCTCGGCGTCGCCGCCCGCGCGCGGCTGGAGATCAAGTTCGGGCCGAAATCCGGGATCGAGGTCATCGCCAAGAAGCTGCGCGCGGGCCTCGGCGCCCCCGCCCCGGCTTCGGCGACCGAGCATCCGGCGGCGCCGGCCAAGCCCGCCGCCGAGACCGAGGCGACCGCGGCGAAGGCCGCGGCTCCGGGTCCGGGCGGGATCCGGATGGCCGAAGCGCTGCCGCCGGCGGCGGAATGAGCGCGGACTGACGGCGCGACGGCGCCGCAGACCCGAGCCGAGCGATGAGCAGCATCGCCTTTTACGCGCCGATGAAGCCGCCGGACCATCCGACGCCCTCTGGCGATCGGCGGATCGCCCGGCTCCTTCAGCGCGCCCTCGAACGCGCGGGCCACGACGTCGTGCTCGCCTCGCGGCTGCGTCTGCGCGAGGGCGCGGGCGACGCCGCCGCGCAGACGGCGCTCGCCGCCGCCGCCGAGGAGGAGGCCGACCGGCTGATCGGCGCGCTGCGCCTGCAGCGCCCCGCGCTGTGGTTCACCTATCACTGCTACTACAAGGCCCCCGATCTGATCGGCCCGCGCGTCGCCGAAGCGCTCGGCGTGCCCTATGTCGTCGCCGAGGGGACGCGGGCCGCGAAGCGGCTCCAGGGGCCGTGGGCGCGCTTCGCGGCGGCGTCTGAATCCGCGCTCGACCGGGCGGCGGCGATCTTCTGGTTCACCACCCGCGACTATCCCGCCCTCGAGGCCGCCCGTCCCCCGGCGCAGCGGCTGATCCACCTGCCCCCCTTCAGCGCGCTCGGCGAGATCGCCGCCGAGCCGGTGGCGCAGGACGGGCCGATCCGCCTCGTGACGGTGGCGATGATGCGCGCGCCCGACAAGCTCTCCTCCTATCGCGCGCTGGCCGCCGCGCTGGCGCTGCTCGACGATGTGGACTGGCGGCTGACGATCGGCGGCGACGGCCCCGCCGAGGCGGCGGTGCGCGCGGCCTTCGCGCCCTTCGGCGAGCGCGTGATCTTCGCCGGGCGCAAGGACGAGCGCCCCGACGTCCATGCGCTCTACGCCGGCGCCGACCTGCTGGTCTGGCCCGGCCACAACGAGGCGTTCGGGATGGTCTATCTGGAAGCTCAGGCGATGGGGCGGGCCGCCGTGGCCGAGAACCGGCCCGGCGTGCGCGAAGTCGTCGCCCCGTCCGGCGCGCTGACCGCCCCGAACGACCCGGAGGCCTTCGCCGAGGCGATTCGCCGGTTCGCCCGCGACCGCGCGGCGCTCGCCCGCGCCGGCGCCGCCGCCCGCGCCCACATGCTCGCCCATCACGGCATCGAGGCCGCCGGCGAGCGCCTGCGCGCGGCGCTCGCCCCCCTGCTCGCCTGAGGCCGCGCGCGACGGATTGCGCCCGATGGCCGCGAGGCGCTAAGCCCGCGGCGACGCCGCCCTTCGCGCGGCGCGGAGGCGGGCGATGGACGAGCCCCTGATCGAGGCGCGCGGCCTCGGCGTCGCCTATGGCGGCGCGCAGGCCCTGCGCGATGTGGATTTCGAGATCCGCCGCGGCGAGATCGTCACGGTGGTCGGCCCGAACGGCTCGGGCAAGACGACGCTGCTGCGCGCGCTGATCGGCGCCGTCGCGCCGAGCGCCGGGACGATCCGCCGCGCGAGGGGCCTGCGCGTCGGCTACACGCCGCAACGCCTCGCCGTCGACCGCTCGATGCCGATCACCGTGGACGGCTTCCTGGCGCTGGCGGGCCGCGCCGACGCCGACGCCCGCCGCGCCCAGCTCGCCCGCGTCGGCGCGCAGGGGCTCGCAGGGCGCCAGCTCACCGACCTCTCCGGCGGCCAGTTCCAGCGCGTGCTGCTGGCGCATGCGCTGCTGCGTTCGCCCGACCTGCTGGCGCTCGACGAGCCGACGTCGGGGCTCGACCAGCCGGGCGAGGCGGCGTTCTACAAGCTGATCGCGGCGGTGCGCGCCGAGACGGGCTGCGCCGTGCTGCTCGTGTCGCACGATCTGCATGTGGTGATGGGGGCGTCGGACCGGGTGATCTGCCTCAACGGCCATGTCTGCTGCGAGGGCGCGCCGACGCAGGTGCTCGCCCAGCCCGAGTACCGCCGCCTGTTCGGGCTCGCGACGCAGGGCGCGCTCGCGCTCTACCAGCACCGTCACGACCACAGCCACGACGCCGCCCCCGCCCCCGAGGACCCGCAATGAGCTGGGCGCCGCCCGAATTCCTGATTCGCGCCGCTCTGGCGGGCGTCGGCGCCGCGTTCGCCGCCGGACCGCTCGGCTGCTTCGTGCTGTGGCGGCGCATGGCATATTTCGGCGATGCGACCGCGCATGCGGCGATCCTCGGCGTGGCGCTCGCGCTGGCGTCCGAGACGCCGGTGTTTCTGGGCGTGCTGGCCTCGGCGCTGGCGATGGCGGTCTGGGTCTCCGCCGCCTCGGGGCGGACTTACGCGATGGACGCGATGCTCGGCGTCTCGGCCCATGCCGCGCTCGCCTTCGGACTGATCGCGCTGTCCTTCCTGCCGGACGTGCGCATCGACCTGATGGGCTACCTGTTCGGCGACATCCTCGCCGTCGGATGGCGCGACGTGGCGACGATCTGGGCCGGGGCGGCGCTGGCCGCCGGGCTTCTGGCGTGGCGCTGGCGCGACCTGATCACCTCGACCCTCAGCGCCGATCTCGCCGCAGCCGAGGGGTGC
This sequence comes from Rubrimonas sp., assembly GCF_036788415.1. Taxonomy (NCBI): domain Bacteria; kingdom Pseudomonadati; phylum Pseudomonadota; class Alphaproteobacteria; order Rhodobacterales; family Paracoccaceae; genus Rubrimonas; species Rubrimonas sp. The sequence continues at coordinate 12,768 of NZ_DAIQNN010000032.1, forward strand.
GACCCGCGCGCGGCGCAGATGATACTCACCATCGCGCTGGCGCTGCTGGTCGCCGTCGCGCTCAAGGTGGTGGGGGCGCTGCTCATCACGGCGCTGCTGATCATCCCCGCCGCCGCCGCCCGCGCGGTCGCCCGCACGCCGGGCGCGATGGCGGTCGCCGCGGTCGCGGCGGCGACGGTCGCGGCGCTGGCGGGGCTCGGCGCGTCATGGCGGCTCGACACGCCGGCGGGTCCCAGCATCGTCGCCGCCGCCGTCGGCCTGCTGGCTCTGGCGACCGGCGTCTCAGCTCTCGCGCGGCGGGGCTGAGAGGGCGGGCGCCCGCCGCTCGCGGCGGCCACTCTGGCCTATGGTGCTGCGAGAGAGGATTGAACTCTCGACCTCTCCCTTACCAAGGGAGTGCTCTACCACTGAGCTACCGCAGCGTCGCGGCGTTCCTAGCCCGACGCCCTCGCCGTGACAAGGCCGTCGGCGCATCGCCGGCTGCGGCGCTGGACGCGGCCCGGGCGGGCCGCTAGACATCGCGGTCATGGCCCGACGCAACGACGACATCCCCGACAGCGACGCCGCCGCCGCGCGGCGCCGGCGGCTGACCGAAGCGCTGCGCGACAATCTGCGCCGGCGCAAGGCGCAGGCCCGCGCGCGCGGCGCCGCCGAACCGTCCGACGACCTGCCGGACCCCGCGCCGGACGAGTCCGGCCCGGATCGCTGAACGCGCGCGCCGGAGCCCGGACGGAATGGACAGGATCGCGATCACCGGCGGCGCGCCGCTCCAGGGCGAGATCGCCATCGGCGGGGCCAAGAACGCCTGCCTCGCGCTGATGCCGGCGGCGCTGCTCACCGATCAGCCGCTGACGCTGACCAACGCGCCGCGGCTCGCCGACATCGCCACCATGCGCCAGCTTCTGGAAAGCCTCGGCTGCGAGATCGCGGCCCTCCAGCACGGCCGCGCGCTGGCGATCTCGGCGGCGCGAATCGCCAGCCGGACCGCGCACTACGACATCGTGCGCAAGATGCGCGCCTCGATCCTCGTGCTCGGCCCGCTGCTCGCGCGCGAAGGGGCGGCGGTGGTGTCGCTGCCCGGCGGCTGCGCGATCGGCGCGCGCCCGGTGGACCTGCACCTGTCGGGCCTCGAGAAGATGGGCGCGACGCTGGAGCTGCGCGAGGGCTATGTGCACGCGCAAGCGCAGGGCGGGCTGCGCGGGGCCGAGATCGCCTTTCCCTTCGTCTCGGTCGGGGCCACCGAGAACCTGCTGATGGCGGCGACGCTGGCCAGGGGGACCACCCGGCTGCGCAACGCCGCCTGCGAGCCCGAGATCGTCGATCTGGCGCGCTGCCTGCGGGCGATGGGCGCGCAGATCGTCGGCGAAGGGACGCCCGAGATCGAGGTGCAGGGCGTGGCGGCGCTGCATGGCGCGACGCATGCCGTGATCGCGGACCGGATCGAGCTCGGCACCTACATGCTCGCCCCGGCCATCGCCGGCGGCGAGGTCGAGCTGATCGGCGGCGGGCGGGCGCTGGTCGGCGCGCTGTGCGATCTGCTCGAAGCGGCGGACGTCTCGGTCGAGGACACGCCGCGTGGGCTGAAGGTGCGCCGGCGCAACGGGATCGTGCGGGCGATGCGGGTCGAGACCGCGCCCTATCCCGGATTTCCCACCGATCTTCAGGCGCAGATCATGGCGCTGCTGACCCAGGCCGAGGGCGAGAGCGTGATCTCCGAGCGCATCTTCGAAAACCGGTTCATGCATGTGCCCGAACTCGCGCGCATGGGGGCCGAAATCGCGGTGCATGGCGGCGCGGCGACGGTGCGCGGCCCCGCCGCGCTGCGCGGCGCGCCGGTCATGGCCTCCGATCTGCGCGCCTCCGCCGGGCTTATCCTCGCGGCGCTGGCGGCGCGGGGCGAGACGGTGATCAGCCGCGTCTACCATCTCGACCGGGGTTACGAGCGCGTGGAGGAGAAGCTCTCCGCCGTCGGCGCCCGGATCGAGCGGCTGCGCGAGCCCGCCCGATGAGCGCGCCGCCGCGCCCCGAAGCGCAGGACGCGCCGTTCCTCGACCCCGGCGACCGCCCGCTGCGGCTGCGCGCCGAGACGCCCGAAGACCTCGCGGTGATGGCCGCGCTCACGCAGGACGCCGTGGGGAAGGTGGCGGATGCGGCGTGGCTGCGCCGCAAGCGCCGTTTCGTCGCCGTGCTGAACCGCTTCCGCTGGGAGGATGCGACGGCGGCGGATCGCGGGTCGCGGCCCTATGAGCGGGTGCGCGCGGCGCTGACGGTCGAGAACGCGATGGAGGTGCGCGCCAGGGGCGTCGCGCCCGGGGCGCGCGATCAGGTGTTCAACCTGCTCGACATCGGGTTCGCCCCGGGCGCCGACGGCGCCGGCGTGTTGCGGCTGACCCTGTCCGGCGGCGCCGAGATCGAGATCGAGGTCGAGGCGCTGGAACTGTCGCTCGGCGATCTGTCGCGCCCCTGGGAGGCCCAGGCCGCCCCGCGGCACGACGACTGAGACGCGCCGGCGGCGTTTGTCTCGCCCGGCGCGACTGACTAGAGTGCGGCGACACCACTTGCGACGGGCGGCGATGCGGGCGATGGGCAGAGTGCTGAAGGTCGCCGCCGCGCTGGGGCTGATCTTCGCGACGCTAGGCGGATCGGCCGCCCGCGCGCAGCCCGCAGGGCTCGAGTTCGACCGCGACGCGCCCGTCGCGCTGGTCGCCGACAGGGTCAGCTACGACGACCGGGCCGGCACCGTGACGGCCGAGGGCAATGTCGAGGTCTTCCACGGCGACCGCAACCTGACGGCGTCGCGCATCGTCTATGACAGCCGCACCGGGCGCATCACGGCGGAGGGGCCGATCGTGCTGCGCGACCCTGAAGGCGCGACGGTGCTGGCCGACGCCGCCGCGATCGACGCCGATCTGCGCGCGGGCGTGGTGCAGGGCGCGCGCGCGGTTATCGGCGACGGCGCGGCGACCCTCGCGGCCGTCGAGGGCCAGCGCGTCGACGGGCGCTACACCGCCTTCTCCAAGGCGGTCTATTCCTCCTGCGAGGTCTGTCCGGAAGCGCCGACGCCGCTCTGGCGCATCCGGGCGCGGCGGGTGATCCATGACGAGCTCGAGCGCGTCGTTCATTACGAGGACGCGGTGTTCGACGTGATGGGCGCGGCGGTGCTGTGGCTGCCCTATTTTAGCCTGCCCGACCCCACGGTGACGCGGCGCAGCGGCTTCCTGACCCCGACGGTCCTGCAGTCGACCACCTACGGCTATGCGGCGCGGATCCCCTATTTCGTCGCCATCGACCCCAGCCGCGACGCCACGATCACCGCCTTTCCCACGAGCCGCGACGGTCTGATCCTCGAAGGCGAGTATCGTCAGGCCTTCGATTTCGGCGAGATGACGTTCTCGGCCAGCGGCGGCGCGCTGGACACCGCGCCAGGCGGCGGAACGCGGTGGCGCGGCGCGATCTTCGGAGAGGGCCGGTTCGACGCTGCGGAGTTCGGCGCGCCCGAGGGGACGGTCGCGGGCTTCGACCTCGCCTTCGCCAGCGACGACGGCTACCTGCGCCGCTACGACTTCACCCGCGACGACCGGCTCGAGAGCGAGATTTTCGTCGAGAACTGGGGTGCGCGGGACTATTTCAGCGCGTTTGGCGCCCATGTGCAGTCGCTGCGCGAGGACGAGCCGCAGGACGAGATCCCCCTCGCCCTGCCCGGCTTCGACGCACGGAGGGTCCTCGACGCGCCCGGGGGCTTCGGCGAGATCGGCCTGACGGCGGGCGGCGTGCTGCTGACGCGCCAGAGCGGGCGCGACGTGGCGCGCCTGTCGCTCGGCGCCGACTGGCGCGAGGACGCGGTGCTCGACAACGGCGCGGTCGCGGCCGGCTTCGCGGCGGTGCGGGGCGACGCCTACCATGTCGCAGACGACCCCGACTTCGAGGACGATTTCGTCGCCCGCCTCGCGCCCTTCGCCGGCGTCGAGATCGGATATCCGCTGATCGCGCACAGCGGAGACACGGCGCATCTGCTGCAGCCCCGCGTCCAGCTCGTCGTTGCGCCGAATGATGTGAATTCCGAGGACATTCCGAACGAGGACAGCCTGATCGTCGAGTTCGACGAGACCAACCTGTTCGATCCCAATCGCTTTCCCGGGTATGACCGGGTCGAGAGCGGAACGCGGCTCAATCTCGGCGTCCGCTACACCCGCATCGCCGACGATCCGGTGACGCTCGACGCCAGCCTCGGCCAGGTCTTCCGGCTGTCCGAGGAAGGCGCCTTCTCCGACGGCTCGGGCCTCGCCGAAACCGCGTCCGACACGGTGGCGAGCCTGACATTCGGCTACGCCCCCTATCTCATGGTCAGCAACCGCATCCGCGTCGACGACGAGTTCACGGCCAATCGGGCCGAGACGCGCGGCTGGGTCTCCCTCGGCCCCGCGCGGCTTCAGGGCGGCTATGTCTATCTCGCCAAGGACGCCACGGCTGGCGCCGACGACGACCGCGCCGAACTCGAACTCGCCGCCGAAATCGACCTGACGCCGAACTGGCGGCTGTCGGGCGCGACGCGCCGCGACCTCGAAGCCGACGCGACGGTCGAGGCGGGGCTGAGCTTGCGCTACCTCAACGAATGCGCCTCGGTCGAGTTGTTCGCCTCGCGAGACTTCACCGAGACCGCCGACGCGCCGGCCTCGACGGATTTCGGGGTCCGCGTCAGTCTGTTCGGCCTCGCCGATGGCGGCGGGCCGCGAAGTGGGGTATGCGGCGCGCGGCGATGAGCGGACGACCCGACCTCCCGCCCCGCCATCCGCCCGCCGCCCGCGCGCTGGACCAAGGAGCCCAAAGATGCGCCACCAGATCCGAGCCGCCGCCGGCCGCCTCGCCGTCGCTCTGACGCTTGCGCTCGCCGCCCTCGCCGGGCCCGTCGGCGCGCAGACGGCCTTCGCCCCGGTCGCCGTGGTCAACGACTTGCCGATCACCGGTTACGAACTCGAGCAGCGGATGCGCCTGCTCGCCTTCAACGGCGCGCCGCAGGGGCCGCGGCTGCGCGAGATCGCGCTGGACCAGCTGATCGAGGACCGGCTGAAAGTCGAGGCTGCGGCGCGCGGCGGCCTGCCCGTCGATCGCGTCGACAAGGCCGATCTCGCGGCCCGCTTCGCCCAGCAGCGCGGAACCGACCCCGACGCGCTGCGCGCGAGCCTCGCGCGCAGCGGCGTCGCGCCCGAAAGCCTCGAAGAGGCGCTCGCAGCCGATGCGGTCTGGCGCGACCTCGTGCGGCGGCGCTTCGGCCCGCGCGCCACGGCGACCGAGGCGGAGATCGATCAGGAGATCGCGCTGGCGCGCGAGGGCCGCGTCCGCTCGTTCCGCCTCGCCGAGATCGTCATCCCGAACCGCCCGCGCGGCGCGCAAGCCGCGATGGCCGAGGCGCAGGCGCTGGCCGCCGAGTTGCGCGGCGGCGGCGATTTCGCGGCCGCAGCGCGCCGGCGCAGCGCCGCGCCGAGCGCCACGCGCGGCGGCGACATCGGCTGGACGCCGGAAGCGAACCTGCCTCCCGCGATCCTGAGCGCGCTCGACGGCGTCGCCGACGGGGGGATCGCCGGGCCGGTCGAGGTGCAGGGCGGCGTCGCGCTGCTGCGGCTTCTGGAGCGGCGCGAACAGCAGGCCCCCTGGGCGGGCGAGGGAACCGTCGAGATCCTGATGGTCGCAGCGCCGCTGCGCGACCCGGCCGCCGCCGCCGCCGCGCTGACGCCGATCGTCGCCGGCGCCGCCTCCTGCGACGAAGCGCAAGCGCGCGCGGAGGCGGCGGGTCTGCGCGCCGAACGGCCGCCACGCGGGCCGCTGTCGCGGCTTCCCCCGCAGGTGCGCGACGCGGTGTCGGCGTTGCAGGAGGGGCAGGCGACCGGTGCCGTCGCGGGCTCGAACGGCCATGCGATCTTCATGATGTGCGCGCGAGAGAGCGGCGTCAGCGCCGAAGCGCGCGAGCAGGTGCGCGACCAGCTCCGCGAGCGCCGGCTCGTCAGCTTCGCCGACGGCTACCTGCAGGAGCTTCGCGGCGACGCGGTGATCGAACTGCGATGAGCGCGCCGCTCGCCCTGACGATGGGCGACCCCGCAGGCGTCGGCGGCGAGATCGCCGTCGCCGCATGGCGCGCGCTCCGCGAGACCGGACCCGCCTTCTTCTGCGTCGACGATCCCGACCGTCTCGCCGCGCTCGGCGCGCCGACGCAGCCGATCTCGGGACCCGCCGAAGCGGCTGCGCTTTTCCAGCAGGCGCTTCCGGTGCTGCCGGAGCCGCTCGCGGCCCCCGCCCCGCCGGGCCGGCCGAACCCCGCCAACGCGGCCTGCGTCGTGCGGGCCATCGACCGCGCCGTGGCGCTCGCGCAGTCGGGGGCGGCGGCGGCGGTGGTCACGAACCCGATCAACAAGAAGGCGCTGCGCGACGGGGCGGGCTTCGCCTTTCCCGGCCACACCGAATATCTCGCGCATCTGGGGGGCGCGGCGCGCCCGGCGATGATGCTGGTCGCGGCGGGGCTGCGCGCCGTGCCCGTCACCATCCATGTCGCGCTGCGCGAGGCGGTCGATCTGCTCTCGACCGCGCTGATCGTGGAGACGGGGCGCGTCGTCGCCGAGGGCTTGCGGCGCGATTTCGGCATCGCGGCGCCGCGGCTGGCGGTGTCGGGGCTCAATCCGCATGCCGGCGAGGGCGGCGCGATGGGGCGCGAGGAGATCGAGATCGTCGCGCCCGCCGTCGCGGCCCTGCGCGCCGCTGGGATCGACGCGGTCGGCCCGCTTCCCGCGGACACGATGTTCCACCCGGCGGCCCGCGCGCGCTATGACGCGGCGCTGTGCATGACGCATGATCAGGCGCTGATCCCGGTCAAGACGCTCGATTTCGACAGGGGCGTGAACGTGACGCTCGGCCTGCCCTTCATCCGCACCTCGCCCGATCACGGCACGGCCTACGACATCGCGGGAACCGGGCGCGCGAGCCCGCTCAGCCTGATCGAGGCGCTGCGGCTCGCCCGCGCGATGGCCGACGCGCGCGCCGCGCGGGCGGCAGCGTGACCACGGCGCCGGACGGCCTGCCGCCGCTGCGGGAGGTGATCGCGCGCCACGGCATCGCCGCCAAGAAGGGGCTGGGGCAGAACTTCCTGCTCGACCTCAACCTCACGGGCCGGATCGCGCGGGCCGCGGGCGATCTGAGCGCGACGGACGTGCTCGAAGTCGGGCCGGGGCCCGGCGGGCTGACGCGGGCGCTGCTGGCCGCCGGGGCGCGGCGGGTCGTGGCGGTGGAGCGAGACCCGCGCTGTCGCGAGGCGCTGGCCGAGATCGCGGCGCGCTGGCCGGGGCGGCTCGAAGCGGTCGAAGGCGACGCGCTGGAGGTCGACGCGGCGGCGCTGCTCGGGCGGCCCGCGGCGGTGGTGGCCAATCTGCCCTACAATGTCGGCACGGCGCTGCTGGTGGGCTGGCTGCGCGCGCCCTTCCCGCCCTGGTGGTCGCGGCTGACGCTGATGTTCCAGCGCGAAGTCGCCGAGCGGATCGTCGCGGCGCCTGGCTCGGGCGCCTATGGGCGGCTGAGCGTGCTGGCGCAATGGCGCTGCGAGGCGCGAATCCTGTTCGACGTGCCGCCGCAGGCGTTTTCGCCGCCGCCCAAGGTCACCTCCTCGGTGGTCTCGATAGCGCCCCTCGACGCGCCGCGTGCGCAAGCCGACCTCGCCTTGCTGGAGGAGGTCACCGCGGCGGCCTTCGGCCAGCGGCGCAAGATGCTGCGGCAGGCGCTCAAGGGGCTTGGCGTCGCCCCGGAGACGCTGCTCGACGCCGCCGGCATCGAGCCGACGCGCCGCGCCGAGACGCTGCCGGTCGAGGCGTTCTGCGCGCTCGCCCGCGCTCTGGCGCAGGCGCGCTGAACCGGCCCGCGGGGCGACGCAAGCGGGCTGCGGTCAGACGCTGGGCGCCTGCGCGTCGCCCAGCGCGCCCTGCGGCGCCTCGTCCGGCGGGCCATCTGCCGTCCCTTCGGGCGCGGCGTCGGGCGCGCGCCGGGCGCGGCGACGCGGCGCGCGCTTCGGCGCGGGCTCCGCCGGCTCTGCTGCGGGCGCGGCGACGGCGCCGGGCTCCGCGCCGTTCTGCGCCGCCGGGTCCGACGCCGCGCTCGCCACAGGCTGCTCGGCCGGCTCGGCAGGCGGGCGGCGATCGGCGTGATCCTCGGGCGTGGGCACGAGGGCGGGCGCGTCGCCCAGATCGTCGTCGGACGGATCGATGGTCTCCAGACCGCCCGCCTGCGCCTCGCGCCGCGGCGCGAAGTCGGGGCCGCGCGGCGGGCGCTGGTCGTCGCGGCGCCGCTGATCGCTGTGGCGCTGGTCGTTCTGGCGCTGATCGTTGGGGCGATGGTCGCCGGAGCGGTGATCAGGGCCGCGCTGATCGCCGCCGCGCGCCTCGAAGGGGCGCTGCTCGTGGGCACGCTGGTCCTGCGCGCGGGGCTCCTGTCCGCGCGGATCGCCGTCGCGGTCGTCCTCGTCCTCGTAGGCGTCGTCCTGATCGCGCTGAGCGCCGCCGAACTGCCGCCCGCGCTCCTCGCCCTGCTCGATCGCTGCGTTCAGCATCCGGATGTAATGCTCGGCGTGCTGAAGGAAGTTCTCCGCCGCCACGCGGTCGCTCGACGTCTGGGCGTCGCGGGCGAGCAGCAGATACTTGTCGATGATCTGCTGCGGGGTGCCGCGCACCTTGCCCTCGGGGCCGGCGCTCTCGAAGACGCGATTGACCACGTTGCCCATCGGCTTGCGCCCGCTCTTGTTGCGGCCGCTTCTGTTCTTCTGCGAAGGTCTCATATGCGCCATGTCTGTTGCGGCGCCCGAGGGTGGTCGGGCGCGGCGCAGTCTGACGTCGCACGATCTGCGCGCAACGCTGCTGTCGCCTGTCAATCTCGCGAGTGGATCGCGCGCCCGGTCCCCACGGCGCGTCGCATGCGACGTCGCCTCCCCCGGGCAAGCCGACCTTATACCCGGGCGCAACCGCGCCACAACCTCAAAAAAGTCGCGGATTGGCGACGACTGCGCTTGCGCGCGGCCTCAGCGCGCGAGCCGCAGCGTTCGCGGCCTGCCGTCGAGATCGCGGCGCAGCGCCGGCTCGGGCCAGCCCGCTCCGCGCGCGAGCGCGGCGACCGCCTCCGCCTGCCCTGCCCCGATCTCGAGCAACGCGGCGCCTCCGGGCGCGAGCGCCGCGTCGAGCCGCGACAGGATCGCGCGGTAGGCGTCGAGCCCATCCGCCCCGCCGTCGAGCGCGAGGCGCGGCTCCGCCCGCAACTCGGCCGGGATCGCCGCCATGTCGGCGGCGTCCAGATAGGGCGGGTTCGCGACGATGAGATCGGCCGGCGCCGACAGCCCGTCGAGCCAGTGGCCGAGCCGCAGCGCGACCCGGTCGGCGACGCCCAGAGTCTCCGCATTGCGCGCGGCGACGGCGAGGGCCGCGGGCGAGGCGTCCACGCCCTCGCCGCGCACGGTCGGCCATTCGGCGAGCAGGCTCAGCAGGATGCAGCCCGAGCCTACGCCGAGATCGAGGATGCGGGCGGGCGGCGACCCCTCCAGCGCCCAGGCGACCAGGATTTCGGTCTCGGGGCGCGGGTCGAGCACGTCGGCGGTGACGAAGAAGTCGCGGCCCCAGAACGCGCGACGCCCCAGAACATGGGAGAGCGGCGCGCCAGACAGACGGCGTTCGACGCCCTCGGCGAAGCGCGCGGCCTCGTCCCGGTCCATTTCGGCGGCGTCCGCCGACAGGAGCCGCGCAGCGTCGAGCCCGCTCGCCCAGCGCAGCAAGAGGCGCGCCTCGCGGGCGGGGTCGGGCATGCCGGCGGCGCGCAGGCGGGCCGCGGCGTCGCGCATGGCCTCGTCGCGGCGCATCGCGCTCAGCCGTCGAGCGCGGCGAGGCGCGCGGCCTGGTCGGCCTCGGCCAGCGCGTCGACGATTTCGTCGAGATCGCCCTGAAGCACCTGATCGAGCCGGTAGAGGGTGAGGTTGACGCGGTGGTCGGTGACGCGGCCCTGCGGGAAATTGTAGGTGCGGATGCGCTCGGAGCGGTCGCCCGAGCCCACCTGCCCCTTGCGGTCGGCGGCGCGCGCCCCGTCCGCCTCGCGACGGGCGAGGTCGAACAGCCGCGCGCGCAGCACCTCCATCGCGCGGGCGCGGTTCTGGTGTTGCGATTTCTCAGACGCGGTCACGACGATGCCGGTCGGCAGATGCGTCAGCCGCACGGCGCTGTCGGTGGTGTTGACGTGCTGCCCGCCCGCCCCGCTCGCGCGCATCGTGTCGATGCGGACGTCTTCGGGGCGGATCTCGACGTCGATCTCCTGCGCCTCGGGCAGCACGGCGACGGTCGCCGCGGAGGTGTGGATGCGCCCGCCGGCCTCGGTCGCGGGCACGCGCTGGACGCGGTGGACGCCCGATTCGAATTTCAGCCGTGCGAAGACGCCCTCGCCGCGCACCGCCGCCACCGCCTCGCGCACGCCGCCGAGTTCGGTCGGGCTCTCCTCCAGCAGTTCGAACCGCCATCCCTTCGCCTCGGCGTGGCGCTGATACATGCGCAGCAGGTCGGCGGCGAAGAGCGCGGCCTCCTCTCCTCCGGTCCCCGCGCGGACTTCGAGGATCGCGGGGCGCGGGTCGGCGGCGTCGCGGGGAACCAGCGCGAGGGCGAGCGCGCGCTCGACCTCCGGCGCGCGGGCGCGCAGGGCGGCCAGTTCCTCCTCGGCGAGCGGGCGCATCTCCGGATCGGCCCGCATCGCTTCGGCGGCGGCGATCTCGGCATGCAGGGCTCTCCAGGCGGCGGCCTGCTCGGCGACGGGCTTGAGCTCGGCGTATTCGCGCGAGAGCGCTGCGATCTCGGGGCCGGCGGCCTCGGCGAGGCGCGCCTCGACGAAGCCGAAACGGTCCAGCAGCGCGGCGATGCGGTCGGGCGAGATCATCGGCGCGGTTTGGCGCGCGACGCGATCCGGGTCAACCGGGCGCGGACCCACAGGGCGCGCGGCGCCCCGCGCGCCGGGCCTTCCCCTCGACGCACGGGGCGGCGAGTATGCGGGCCGCGAGCGTCATCGCGCCGTCACGTTCCGGCGCTATGGCTCTCGCGCGGATCAGGGAGGCGAACATGAAGATCTACAGGGCGCGGATGCTGCACGGTCGCTCGGGCGCCGAGGGCCTCCACGATTTCGAGGGACCGGACGATCTGTTCACCCATTCGCCGATGACCATCATGCGCCACTTCATGGAGCACGCCTCCGAGAAAGGCTATCACGAGCATGAAGACTACGAGGTCTATTCGGCGCTGAAGAACCGAACCGACGACGTCGTAACCGTGCTCGGCGAGTTCCACTACACCAAGACGAGCCGCTCGCCCTTCGTCTGCATGATCGCCGAGCGCGAAGCGGAGTAACCGCGGTCGCGGGACCAGCCGCTGCGGAGCGCCGCAGGGGCGGCGTCTCGCAACCCCTGATGCAGGGCGGGCGGGCCCTCAGATCAACGCTTCGCCGTCCAGCGGCCCGAACCCGATGCGTCTGCGCTACCTTGGTCAGCGGCCAGCATGAGGCCTGAGACGGCCACCGCATGGGCGTCTAGCCACGATTCGAGCGCCTCTGCGCGCGGCTCGGGCGGCGTCGTGGGCGCTTCGGCGACGAGGCTCGCGCGCGTCGCCGCGTCGAGATCGAGCATCCTCTGAAGGAAGTCGGATTCGGAGCGAGTCATCGGCCGCGGCGCATCGGCTCCGAGCATCTCGTTCCCGAGTTCGCCGGTCGCGAGGGCGTTGAGAATGTCCGCGTGCTGACGCGCCGAGCGGAGGTGCAAGCTCTCCCAGGCCGGGTTTCCGGCCAGAGTTCGGCGCAACAGCTCCAACGTGTAGATCGAGGCAGCCCAACGCCTTGCGAATGAACGGCTTTCGACACCGGCGCTTCGCTGGATCGCGGCGGTCGCCGAGGCGAGGTCGCGTGACGCCGCATTCTCGACGCCGAGCGCCGCCGAGGCGGCGAGCGTTAGGAAGACGGTCGCGGCGGTCTCCGCCGCATCCTCATGCGGTGCTGCGGCGTCCTGCTTCGGCGCCGAAAGGACCGTCTGCGCCGACAGATCCGCGAACGCCGCCGACAGCCCGGCCACTGCGCCGCCCGCGTACTGGCCGAAAAGCGCGTCGAACGCCGCGAGACGCGCCGCGGCGTCCAGCGTCGCCGCTTCCCGCTCGGCGTCGACCGGCGGCGGCGGCGCCATAAGCGTCTCGACGACGTCGAGCGCGTCTTCCGCCAGCCCGGCGCGCCACGACCGCGCAGCGGCGAGGGCTTCCCCGGCGCATCGATCGCCGGCCCCGCCGCAGAGCAGCAGCGCCGCAAGCGACGCCCGATTGTCGAAGATTTCGATCGCAGACGCGCCGCGCGGTTCGAACGGAAGCGCTTCCTCGGGCGCCGCCAGCGTCAGATCGCCCTGCCGTTCGACCAGCACGCGCAGCGCATGAACGTCGATCATTCCCACGAGGCCTTCGCGGACGTCCTGCGCCAGTGGGTCGTCGGGATGATCTCGCACGATCCGGTCGAAGCGCTCGAGGCCCTGCGCGAAAAGCGACGCCTGGGCGACGCCCTCCGCATCGAGCGCTTGCGCGAAAAGTCGAGCGCCCTCGCGCGCGAGGTCCCGCGCAAGAGCGGCCGACGTCCCGGTCGCGGCCACGCGCCGCGGCGACGGGACCGGGCTGGTCTCGGGGGCGACGGCGACATCCTTCGCGCCGACGTCGGCGGGCGCCGCGGCCGTCGAGACCTCGGCGGCGCGCAGGTCGGGACTCAGGGCGCTCGGCGACGCGCAAAGCAGCAGCGCGCCGCAGCACATCGATATGTCGCGCAGTCGTCGCATCTCGCCCCTCCTGAGGACAAGCGGAATCCGGTCTCGCCCTGCGTCAGCGCCGCTCCGCCGTGAAGCCCTTTCGGCTCATGCAGGCGTGGATCGCCGCGAAGTCCTCCGGCGCGAAACTCATCGCGCCGAGCCCGGTGAAGTCCCCCCCGCAAAGCCCGTATTCGAGGCGGACCGTCTCCGCGTCGGCGCCGGGCTTCGTCCACGAGACCGCCGCCGAGCGCGCGCCGACCGAAGCGCACCCGCCAGCCGCACCCACCGCCATGAGGACGACGCAGCGCCCCCACCTCGCCATCGCGCAGGACCTTCGCACAACCGGTTTCCAAGTTAACCTTATCTTAACCAGATTTGTTCGATTTTTGCTTAAAGTCAATAGAGTACTCTATTGAAAAATATGTGACGGGCCTAAAAGCAGGTGAGGCGATACCCGCGCACGACGGCCCCGTCCTCCTCGCGCAGACACCCGCGCTCGTCGACGTAGCGTCCGGTCGGATTCGGCGACGGCGCCTGCGGCCGCTGCTCCGGAACTCTGTCCGCGAGGCGTCGGCGCTGCCAGCTCGAATAGGCGCGCGCAGTGCTCTCGCGCAGCTGCGCGAGCTGCGCGGCGTCGAGATAGCCGGTGGTCGGCAGGCCCAACGAGCTCTGCCATTGCTTGATCGCCGTGCGCGTGGTCGGCCCGAACAGCCCGTCGAAGCCCCCGCTATCGAACCCCAGGAGAGCGAGCCTCACCTGCAACTCGCGCCAGTCCGCGCCGCTGAGGCGCAGCGCCGCCTGATCCGAAGGCGATGCGCCCAGAGCGGCGTCGGCGCGCGCCGGGTCCGCAGTCGCGCGCGTCGGCCCCGGCGGCTGTTGCTCCGCGACAGTGCGGATCGCAGTCGGATTCAGGGAACCCACGGGATTTCCGAGGAGAATGTCCACCGCCGCATCGCTGTCGGGGTTCTCCTCCACGATCTGGTCGAGCAGGCGGGCCGCCTCGGCGTATCCGGCGGCGCGCAACTCGCCCGGTCCCGCATCCGAACGCGCGACGATGGCGGCGGCCTGCTCCAGCAACGCGTCGACCTCGGGCGGGTTTTGCGCGTCGGCGCCGCTCGCCCCGAGGGCCAGCGACGTCGCCAGCCAGACAGCCATGACCCTAGGGCGCAGCGCCGCAGCGGCGATCACGCGCCATCCGGTCGCGCCGGCGGCGCGCGGCGCGGCGCGTCGTCGGGCGCTCTCGGCTCCACCCCATAGACCGCCGCGACGACCGCCGCACGCGCCATCCCGCAGAAGTCCGCTCATCGCCACTCCACCGCGCCGAACTCCGGCGGGGCGATGATCGCCTTTCGCCGCGGCGAAGTCCATCCGGAGGCGCGGGCGGGGCCTCCGGCGCCGGATCGCCTCCGCGCTTGGTCGCGACACGCGCAGAAGCGGTTGCGGCCGCCCATCCGCAGGGCGCAGGGCGGGCCGCCTCAGGCGACCGCGTCGACGCCGGGAAGCGACAGGCTGCGCACCAGCTCGCGCACTTCCTGGCGCGCGGCGACGTGGCTCATGCTCATCGAGACCATGCTCGATTCGCTCTTGAGGTCGAGCAGCGTCAGCCCGTGCAGGAACAACTCGCGGAAGATCACGCGCTCCGAGAAGCCGGGCGCGACGCGGAAGCCGATGCGGCGCGACAGCTCCTCGAGCATGTCCCCGACGCGGCGCTTGTTGCGGGCGTCGAGCATGGCGACGCGGTTGCGCACCACCACCCAGTCGATCGGCTTCAGCCCCGCCTGCGCGCGCAGCTGGCGGCTCTTCCAGACCATCTCGGAATAGATCGAGGGGCCCTTGATGCGGCCTGTCGCGGGGTCGACGCGGGCGAGCAGGTCGAAATCGATCAGGCTGTCGTTCATCGGGGTGATCAGCGTGTCGGCGGCGGCGTGCGCCTCCTGGCTGAACACCGAATCGGCGCCTGGGCAGTCGATGATCACGAAATCGCAGCGCGCGCGCAGCTCTGCCACCAGATCGCGCAGGCGCTGGCGGTCCTCGGCCTCGGCTTCGGCGCGGCCCGGCGCCTTGGAGGGCGTCGGGGCGGCGAGTTCGGGCAGCAGAAGGGGGACGTCGCGGCGGGCGGCGTAGTCGCGCCGGTTCTCAAGGTAGCGGAAGAAGCTGCTCTGGCGCAGGTCGAGATCGACCGCGCCCACGCGCTTGCCGGCGCGGGCGAGGGCCACGAACAGATGCATCGCCGTGGTGGACTTGCCCGAGCCGCCCTTCTCGTTGCCGAGCACGACGACATGGCCCAATGCAGCCCCGCTGGCGGACATCGCTCAGGCCCCTCGCGCGCCCCGCAAGGCGCTTCCGTCAGGCGAAGATCAGAAGCCGAAGCCTTCGAACTTCTTCTTGAACTTCGAGACGCGGCCGCCGGCGTCCATCAGGCGCTGACCGCCGCCCGTCCAGGCGGGGTGCACGGTGGGGTCGATGTCGAGCGTCATCGTGTCGCCTGCCTTGCCCCAAGTCGAGCGCATCTGCACGACGTCGCCATTGGTCATCTTCACGTTGATCACGTGAAAATCGGGGTGGATGCTCTGTTTCATGCCGCGTCTCCCACGGATCGTCTGCGGGGGACGCCGGTCCTGCGGCGCGAAAACCGCGCGCAGAGTCGCCAACCGTCCCGAAAGTCGGCGCGTCATAGCCAAAGCGGGGCGGCGAGGCAAGCCCGCAGCGCGCCGCCCGGCGCGTCAGCGCCCCTGAAAGCGCGGCGCGCGCTTCTCGCGCATCGCGGCCAACCCCTCGCGCAGGTCGTCCGACGCCCAGGCCTCGGCGACCCGCGCGCGCGCGGCCTGCGCGTCGAGCGCGCCCTGCCCGAGTTCGAGGATCGTGCGCTTCATGCCCTGCACCGCAAGCGGGGCGAGGGCCGAAAGCTCGGCGGCCATGCGCGCGGCCTCCGCCGCGACTTCGCCTTGCGGGACCACCCGGTCGAGAAAACCCGCGCGTTCCAGCGCCGGGCCCTCGAAAGTCTCGCAGAGCAGGAACATCCGCCGCGTCATCTGGACCCCGAGCAGGCGCTGGGCGCGGGCGATGCCGCCGGGCTCGTAATGGATGCCGAGCCGCGCCGGGGGGATGAAGCACTTCATCTCCGAAAAGCCTATGCGGAAGTCGCAGGCGGCGGCGATCTCGACCCCGCCGCCGAACACGCCGCCATTGCAGGCGCAGATGGTGGGCAGCGGGAACGCCTCGATCCCGTCGCAGAGCGCGGTCAGCGGGTTGTCGGACCAGTCGGCGGTCGCGACGTCCTCCAGGGCGGCGCCCGAGCAGAAGGCGCGGTCGCCCACCCCGGTGAGGATCAGTGCGCGCACGCCCTCGCGCGCATGAACTTCCGCCAGCGCCTGCGCCAGCGCCTGCATGTCGGCGACCCCGAGCGCGTTGCGCTTGTCGGGGCGGTTGAGGGTGACGGTGGCCGTGGGGCCGTCGAAGCTCAGGAGGATGGCGTCGGACATCGGAGCGGCCCTCACAGGTCGAAGGTGGCGAAGACGGGGGCGTGGTCGGAGGGCTTCTCCCAGCCCCGCGCGGCTTTCAGCACGCGGCTGGCGCGCGCGGCGCCGGCGATCTCGGGGCTCGCCCAGACATGGTCGAGCCGGCGGCCGCGGTCCGACGCCTCCCAGTCGGAGGCGCGGTAGCTCCACCAGCTGTAGAGCTTGCCCTGCGGCTGGAGGATGCGGGCGATGTCGGCCCAGTTTCCGGCGGCGCGGGCGGCCTCGAAGCGGGTGATTTCGGGCTCGGTGTGGCTGACGACGTTCAGGAGCTGCCTGTGCGACCACACGTCGTCCTCGCCGGGCGCGATGTTGAGGTCGCCGACGAGGATGGCGGGGCCGCGCCGTCCGGCGCTCCAGTCGCCGAGTTCCTCGACGAAGCGCAGCTTGTGGTCGAATTTCGGGTTGATCGCAGGGTCGGGCTCGTCGCCGCCCGCGGGGATGTAGAGGTTGTGGATTTCGACGCCCTCGGCGGGGCCTTGGGCGATGCGGGCGGCCACATGGCGGGCGTCGCCCCTGCCGCAGAAATCGCGGTGGGGAAGTTCGGCGAGCGGCAGGCGCGACAGGATCGCCACGCCGTTGTAGCCCTTCTCGCCGCGCGCGACGATCGTTCCGTAGCCGAGCGCGGCGAACCCCTCGGTCGGGATCTTGGCGACGGGCGACTTTGTCTCCTGCAGGCACAGGATGTCGGGCGCTTCCTCGCGCAGCAGACGCTGGACGAGCCCCTCGCGCAGGCGCACCGAGTTGATGTTCCAGGTGCAGACGGTCAGCGGCATGGAGGTCTCCTGCGGCGGGCGCGCGGACCATAGGGCGCAGGGGCGCGGCAAGGCAACGGCGCGTTCAGCCCCGGGCCTTGCGCAGGGCGCGGTCGAGCGCCTCCAGAAAACGCGAGCGGTCGGCCTTGGCGAAGGGCCGCCCTCCCCCGCCCGCGGCCAGCGGGGCCGCGCTGCGCAGATCGGCCATCAGCTCGCGCATCGCCAGCGCATGGCCGATGTTGGACGGGGTGAACGCCTCGCCGTCGTGGCGCAGCGCCTGCGCGCCGGCGTCTAGGCAGCGTTTCGCGAGCGGGATGTCGCCGGTCACGCAGACGTCGCCGGGGCCGATGCGCTCGGCGATCCAGTCGTCGGCGGCGTCGGGGCCTTCGGGGACGATCACGGTTTGGACCAGCGGGTGCGGCGAGGGGCGGATGCCGCCATTCGAGACGATCCGCACGGATACGCCGTGGCGCTCGGCCACCCGCAGCGCCTCGGCCTTCACCGGGCAGGCGTCGGCGTCGACATAGAGGATGGGAGCGGTCATCGACCGAGCATCCGCGCCGCCGCGCGCCGCGCCGCGCCGGGATCGGCGAAGGTGACGGCGAAGGCCCCGCGGCGGATCGGTTCTGCGAGCACGGTTTCAAGCAAGGTGGCGCCGTCGCCGTCGCGCAGGGTGAGCATCTCGCCGAGGCTGCTGGCGGTGAGGCTTTCGAGCTGGCGAGCGGGGCCGGCGTGCAGTGTGATCGAGAGGGCGACTGCGCCGGGGCGCGGCGCGAAGCTCTGGAAGGCGTAGACCTCCGCGGGGCCGACGCCCATCTCCCAGCCGGGGGCGGAAAAGGTGAAAGCGGGCTCCGCAAGCGCCGGCGCCGCCGCAAGGGCGAGCGCCAGCGCGAGCGCCTTCACGCGGCCTTCCACTTGATCGAGCAGCCCATCGAGGAGATCTGCTCGCGCGGGCCTGTCCCGCTGCGCGCCACTTCGGCCATCGCCTCGTAAAGCTCGCGGCGGGCGTCGGGGCCGGCGGGGTTCTTGCCCGAACTGTCGAGCCGTCCGCGATATTGCAGCCCCAGATCGCGGTCGAAGCCGAAGAAGTCGGGCGTGCAGACGGCGTCATAGGCGCGGGCGACAGCCTGCGTTTCGTCATGCAGGTAGGGGAAGTCGAAGCCGTATTTCGCGGCGAAAGGCGCCATCTTGTCGAAGGCGTCGTCGGGGTAGTTCACCGCGTCGTTGGAATTGATCGCGATGACGTTCACGCCCAGCGCCTTCAGCTCGCGCGCGTCTCGGGCGAGGCGGTCGGCGATGGCGATCACATAGGGGCAATGGTTGCAGATGAAGACGACCAGCGTGCCGGTCTCGCCTTTCAGTTCGGCGAGCGAATGGGTCTTTCCGTCGACGCCCGGCAGGGTGAAATCCGGGGCTTTCCAGCCGAAATCGCAGATCGGGGGGGTGGCGGCCATGGTGTTCTCCTCTCAGGCGACGCGGTCGGGCGGGGGGCGGCCCTCGAAGAAGGCGCGCAGATTGTCGAGCGCGCGCATCCCCATCGCGACGCGGGTCTCGGCGGTCGCCGACCCGAGATGGGGCGCGAGCACGGCGTTGTCGAGGTCGAACAGGGCGGGATGCACCGCCGGCTCGGCCTCGAACACGTCGAGGGCCGCGGCGGCGATGCGGCGCACGGCCAGCGCCTGCGCGAGCGCGGCCTCGTCGATCACCTCGCCGCGCGCGGTGTTGATGAGGATGGCGGTGGGCTTCATCAGCGCGAGCCGCCGCGCGTCGATCAGATGGCGGTTGGCGCCGCCGCCGGGGCAATGCAGCGAGACGAAATCGGCTTCCGCCAGCACCGCGTCGACGCTCTCACGCGGCTCGGCGCCGAGCTCTGCGCAGATGTCAGGGGAGACGGGCGAGCGGTTCTGGAAGATGACCCGCATCCCGAAGCCGTGGCGGGCGCGCCGCGCCATCGCCTGCCCGATCCGCCCGAACCCTATGATCCCCAAAGTCGCGCCGGTCACCTGCGCGCCGATCATGTGGGTGGGCCGCCAGCCCGTCCAGAGCCCCCCGCGCAGCTCGCGCTCGCCCTCGCCGATGCGGCGGGCGGCGGCGATCAGCAGGCCCATGGCGAGATCGGCGGTGGCGTCGGTCAGCACGTCGGGGGTGTTGGTCACGACGATCCCACCGGCCCGGGCGGCGTCGAGGTCGATATGGCTGACGCCCACGCCGTAATTGGCGAGGATGCGCGCGCGGGCGCCGCGCAGCGCCGCCGCGTCGAGCCGGTCGGTGACGGTGACGGCGGCGGCGTCATGCGCCGCCAGCGCCGCGGCCAGCGCCGCGGGCGGCATCGGCGCATCGGTCCGCGGCGCGGTCACGTCGAAGACCTCGCGCAGCGCGGCCTCGCAGGGCTCGGGCCAGCGGCGGGTCAGCAGGAGGCGGGGCTTGGTCATGTCGTCTCGCAGGTCGGGCTTGCCGCGGCGGGCAGGCGGCGCAGTTCCTCCTTGGTGACATGACGGAGGGGAGCATGGCCAGACTGTTTCGCGCAGCGCTCGCGGCCTTGGCGCTGACGCTGGCGGCGCCGGCGCAGGCGGGCGAGGCGGAGGACATAAGGGCGGTGATCGAACGACAGCTCGACGCATTCCAGCGCGACGACTGGGCCGGCGCTTTCGCCTTCGCCTCGCCCGGCATCCGCGGCATGTTCGGAACGCCCGAGCGTTTCGGCGGCATGGTGCGCGGCGGCTATCCGATGGTGTGGCGGCCGAGCCGGGTCGAGATGGGGCCGCTCGAACAGGGGCCGCGCGGGCCGGTGCAGATCGTCTATTTCACCGATGCGCGCGGCGCGGTGCATGTCGCGGCCTACGAGATGGTCGACATCGGCGGCGAGTGGCGCATCGACGGCGTGCGCATCCGCCGGATGGCGGACGCCGCCGTCTGACCGCGGTCAGATGCCGAGCGCGGCGTAGCTGCCGGCGACGCGCCCGATCGACACGATGTAGGCGGCGGTGCGCAGGTCCGGCACGTCCTTGCGGCTGCGCCAGACCTCGTGCATCGACTGGTAGGCCCCGCGCATCGTGTCGTCGAGCCCGGAGCGCACAAGGGTCAGCTCGTCGGCGCCGGCGAGGTAGCGGGACTTGAAGCCGGGGTCGAGCGTCTTGCCGATTGCGCCTTCGAGTTCGGCGATCAGCATCTCGTGGCGCGCCTCCTCCTGCCGGCGCTGCATCCGCCCGAAGCGGATGTGGCTGAGATTCTTGACCCATTCGAAATAGGAGACGGTGACGCCGCCGGCGTTGGCGTAGAGGTCCGGCACGATCACGACGCCCTTGCGGCGCAGAAGCTCGTCGGCGCCGGCGGTGATCGGGCCGTTGGCGGCCTCCACGATCAACGGCGCCTGGATGCGGTCGGCGTTGGAGAGGTTGATCACGCCTTCGAAGGCGGCGGGGATGAGGATGTCGCAGGGCTCCTCCAGCGCGGCGGCGCCATTGGCGGAATAGGTGGCGCCGGGGAAGCCGCGGACGCCCCCCGTCTCCGCGAGATGCGCCTTGACGCGCTCCACCGGCAGGCCGGCGGGATCGAGGATCGCGCCGTCGCGCTCGACGATCCCGACGATCAGGCAACCGTCCTCTTCCTGAAGGAACTTCGCGGCGTGATAGCCGACATTGCCGAGGCCCTGAACGATCAAGCGCTTGCCGGCGAGCCGCCCTTCGAGATTGGCGGCGGCGACGGCGTCGGGGTGGCGGAACATCTCGCGCAGCGCGTATTGCACGCCGCGCCCGGTGGCCTCGACGCGGCCTTCGATGCCGCCGGCGTTGAGCGGCTTGCCGGTGACGCAGGCGCGCGCGTCGATCTCGGTGGTGTTCATGCGGGCGAACTGGTCGGCGATCCACGCCATCTCGCGCTCGCTCGTGCCCATGTCGGGGGCGGGGACGTTCTGGGAGGGGTGGATCAGGCTGCGCTTGATCAGCTCATAGGCGAAGCGGCGGGTGATCTTCTCCATCTCGTCCGCCTCCCAGTCGCGCGGATCGATGCAGAGGCCGCCCTTGGAGCCGCCGAAGGGCGTCTCGACGAGGGCGCATTTGTAGGTCATCAGCGCGGCGAGCGCCTCCACTTCGTCCTGATTGACCGACATTGCGTAGCGGATGCCGCCCTTGACGGGCTCCATGTGCTCGGAATGGACCGAGCGATAGCCGGTGAAGGTGTGGATGC
>NZ_DAIQNN010000033.1:0-33779 GCF_036788415.1 Rubrimonas sp.
TGCGCCCGCACTTCCTCCGGCTCCACTTCCGAGGGCGCGGGGACCGCCGCGTCGAACTGGTCCTCGTCCCAGTCGATCGGCTCGGGCTCGCGGGCGAGCGCCACCTTAAGCACCTCCGCGACCGTCTCGGCGGGGATGATCTCGAGCCCCTCCTTCACGTTGTCGGGGATCTCCGGCAAGTCCTTGGCGTTCTCCTTCGGGATCAGCACGGTCGTCACGCCGCCGCGCAGCGCCGCGAGCAGCTTCTCCTTGAGACCGCCGATCGGCAGAACCTGCCCACGCAGCGTGACTTCGCCGGTCATCGCAACGTCTCGCCGCACCGGGATGTCGGTCAGCACGGAGACGATGGAGGTCACCATGGCGACGCCCGCCGACGGCCCGTCCTTGGGCGTCGCGCCTTCGGGAACATGGACATGGATGTCGATCTTCTCGAACAGCGTCGGCTTCACCCCGAAGCGCGGCGCCTGGCTGCGGACATAGGACGCCGCGGCGTCGATCGATTCCTTCATCACATCGCCGAGCTTGCCGGTGGTCTTCATCCGGCCCTTGCCGGGCAGCTTCAGCGCCTCGATCGACAGCAGGTCGCCGCCGACTTCCGTCCAGGCGAGGCCGGTGGTCACGCCGACCTGATCGCGTTCTTCGGCCAGCCCGTACTTGAAGCGCGGCACGCCGAGGAACTCCTCGACCAGCTCCGGCGTCACCTCGACCGACTTGACGTCGCCCTTGATGATCCGCGTCAGCGTCTTGCGGCAGAGCTTGGCGATCTCGCGCTCGAGATTGCGCACGCCCGCCTCCCGCGTGTAGCGGCGGATGACGAACTGCAGCGCCTCGTCGGTGAGCCGGAACTCGCCCTTCTTGAGCCCGTGCGCCTTCTCCTGCTTGGGCTGGAGGTGGCGGCGCGCGATCTCGCGCTTCTCGTCCTCGGTGTAGCCCGAGAGCGGGATGATCTCCATGCGGTCGAGCAGCGGCCGCGGCATGTGATAGGTGTTCGCCGTCGTCAGGAACATCACCCCCGACAGGTCGTATTCGACCTCAAGGTAATGGTCCATGAACGTGCTGTTCTGCTCGGGGTCGAGCACTTCCAGCATCGCCGACGCCGGATCGCCGCGAAAATCTTGCCCCATCTTGTCGATCTCGTCGAGCAGGATGAGGGGATTGTTGGTCTTGGCCTTCTTCATCGACTGGATGATCTTGCCGGGCATCGAGCCGATATAGGTCCGCCGATGGCCGCGGATCTCCGCCTCGTCCCGGACGCCGCCGAGCGAGATGCGGATGAACTCGCGCCCCGTCGCCTTCGCCACCGACTTGCCGAGCGAGGTCTTGCCGACGCCGGGCGGGCCGACGAGGCAGAGGATCGGGCCTTTCAGCTTGGACGAGCGTTGCTGAACCGCAAGATACTCGACGATCCGCTCCTTGACCTTCTCGAGCCCGTAATGGTCGTTGTCGAGGATCGTCTGAGCGCCGGCGAGGTCTTTCTTGACGCGGCTTTTCTTGCCCCACGGGATCGACAGCATCCAGTCGAGATAGTTGCGCACGACCGTGGCTTCCGCCGACATCGGCGACATCTGGCGCAGCTTCTTCAGCTCGGCCAGCGCCTTGTCGCGGGCTTCCTTGCTGAGTTTCGTGGCCTCGATGCGCGCTTCCAGCTCGCCCGCGTCGTCGCGACCGTCTTCGCCCTCGCCAAGCTCGCGCTGGATCGCCTTCATCTGCTCGTTGAGGTAGTACTCGCGCTGCGTGCGCTCCATCTGGCTCTTGACGCGGGTCTTGATCTTCTTCTCGACCTGAAGAACCGAGATCTCGCCCTGCATCAGCCCGTAGATGCGCTCGAGCCGCTCGGCGACGTCGGCGATCTCGAGCAACTTCTGCTTTTCCGACAGCTTCACCGAGAGATGCCCGGAGATGGTGTCGGCGAGTTTCGCGCCGTCCTCGATTTCCGAGACGGTCGCGACGGCCTCCTGCGGCACGTTCTTGTTGAGCTTGACGTAGCGTTCGAACTCGGCGGCGATGCTGCGCACCAGCGCTTCGACCGCCGCAGGGTCGCCCGCGCTTTCCGCGATGGGTTCGCACGTCGCCTCGAAGAACTCCGCGCGGTCGGTGTAGCCGGTGATGCGCGCGCGGGCGCGGCCCTCGACCAGCACCTTGACCGTGCCGTCGGGCAGCTTGAGCAGCTGGAGGACGTTGGCGACGGCGCCGGTCTCGAAGATGTCCTCGGGGCCCGGATCGTCCTTCGCCGCGTCGCGCTGGCTGACGAGCAGGATCTGCTTGTCCTCGCGCATCACGTCCTCGAGCGCGCGGACGGATTTCTCGCGACCGACGAAGAGCGGCACGATCATGTGGGGAAACACCACGATGTCGCGCAGCGGCAGGACGGGGAGGGTGGTCTTGGTCATGTGCATGCGGCCCTTTCGCAAGGCGCGACGCCCCGAGACGAGGCGACGCCGCGCCCCCATGGAAGCGTCCTGCTTATCTTGGCGCCGCGCTGCCCGCGATCAAGATGCGGTCAGCATGACGGCTGTCGGGCGGGGCCGGCGCCTCAGGCGGAGGCGCCGTCGCGCTTCTCTGCGTAAATCTGAAGCGGCTTGGCCTTGCCCTCGATGACTTCCTCGTTGACGACGACTTCCTCCACCCCGTCCATGTCGGGCAGGTGGAACATCGTGTCGAGCAGCACGTCCTCGAGGATCGAGCGCAGGCCGCGCGCGCCGGTCTTGCGATCGATCGCCCGCCGGGCGACGGCGCGCAGCGCTTCCTTGGTGAGCGAGAGCTTGACGCCCTCCATCTCGAACATCCGCTGATACTGCTTGATCAGGGCGTTCTTTGGTTCGGTGAGGATGATCACCAGCGCGTCCTCGTCGAGGTCGCGCAGGGTGGCGATCACCGGCAGGCGGCCGACGAATTCCGGGATCAGGCCGAATTTCAGCAGGTCCTCCGGTTCGAGCACCGCGAGCAGCTCTCCGGTGCGCCGGTCGTCCTCGGCCTTGACGTCGGCGCCGAAGCCCATCGCCGAACCCTTGTTGCGCTGGGCGATGATGCGGTCGAGCCCGGCGAAGGCGCCGCCGCAGATGAACAGGATGTTGGTCGTGTCCACCTGCAGGAACTCCTGCTGGGGATGCTTGCGCCCGCCCTGCGGCGGCACGGAGGCCACGGTGCCCTCCATGATCTTCAGCAGCGCCTGCTGCACGCCCTCGCCCGAGACGTCGCGGGTGATGGACGGGTTGTCGGACTTGCGGCTGATCTTGTCGACCTCGTCGATATAGACGATGCCGCGCTGGGCGCGTTCGACGTTGTAGTCGGCCGATTGCAGCAGCTTGAGGATGATGTTCTCGACATCCTCGCCGACATAGCCGGCCTCGGTGAGCGTCGTCGCATCGGCCATGGTGAAGGGCACGTCGAGGATGCGCGCCAACGTCTGCGCGAGCAGCGTCTTGCCGCAGCCCGTCGGGCCGATCAGCAGAATGTTGGACTTCGCGAGCTCGACGTCTGAAGATTTGGCCGAGTGATTGAGGCGCTTGTAGTGGTTGTGCACCGCGACTGCGAGCACCTTCTTCGCGTGCTCCTGCCCGATGACGTAGTCGTCGAGCACCTTGCAGATCTGCTTGGGGCTCGGCACTCCGTCCGCCGAGCGGACCAGCCCGTTCTTGGTCTCCTCGCGGATGATGTCCATGCACAACTCGACGCATTCGTCGCAGATGAACACGGTGGGGCCGGCGATGAGCTTGCGCACTTCGTGCTGGCTCTTGCCGCAGAACGAGCAGTAGAGCGTGCTCTTGGAGTCCGATCCGCCGGTCTTGCTCATCTTCCGTCTCCTCAGCCCCGCCCCGGAGCCGCATGCGCCGCGCGCTTCATCTTCTCTTCCCCGATTGGAACACGGTCCGCCGGGGGGTTCAAGCGTCCGTCCGCCTTCGGCGGACCCGCCTGCGTCACGCCTTCTCGTCTGCGGCCGGGCGATGCGAGACGATCTCGTCGATCAGACCCCAGTCGCGGGCGGCCTCGGCCGTCATGAAGTTGTCGCGGTCGAGCGCCTTCTCGACCGTTTCGAAATCCTGACCCGTATGTTTCACGTAGATGCGGTTAAGACGGTCTTTAAGCTCGAGGATCTCCTTGGCGTGCAGCGCGATGTCCGACGCCTGGCCCTGGAAACCGCCCGAGGGCTGGTGCACCATCACCCGGCTGTTGGGCAGCGAGAAGCGCATGCCCTTCTCGCCGGCGCAGAGCAGAAGCGACCCCATCGACGCCGCTTGACCCACGACGAGCGTCGAGACTTTCGGGCGGATGTACTGCATCGTGTCGTAGATCGACAGGCCCGACGACACCACGCCGCCGGGGCTGTTGATGTACATCGCGATGTCCTTCTTGGGGTTCTCGGCCTCGAGAAACAGCAACTGGGCGACCATCAGCGTGGACATGCCGTCATGGACGGGGCCCGACAGGAAGATGATCCGCTCCTTGAGCAGCCGCGAATAGATGTCGTAGGCGCGTTCGCCGCGGCTGGTCTGCTCGACCACCATCGGCACCAGCGTGTTCATATAGACGTCGACAGGGTCGCGCATGGCGGTTCGGTCCTCGGCTGCTCGGCTCGGCGCACGCGGCGCTCTGAAGGCGAGTCGTAATGCGCGCGCGCGACCGCGACAAGGCGACGGGGCGGGCGCGGCGATTTGGCGTCACCATCGCGACAGGCACCCGAGAAACGCCGCGCGCGCCGCGACGTAGCCGTCCGGCGCCTCGCGCCGGATCGCCTCGAGCGTCGCGGCCCCGAGCGCGGGGCGGCCTGCGACGTCGGGCTCGCAGGCGTCGGCCCCCGCCGCGATGAGGGCTGCGGCCGCGACCGGGTTGCCGCGCGCCCAGGCGAGCGGCGTGCGGCCCTGCGCGTCGCGGGCTTCGACGTCGGCGCCGCGCGCGACCATCGCCGCGATCAACTCCGGGTCGCGCGAGACTTCTGCGGCGCGGTGCAGCGGCGTCGCCATCGCGGCGTCCCGCACAGCGAAGGCGCTCGGGTCGAGGGCCTCGTCGAGGGTGAGGGAAAGCGCCGCGGCGTCGTCTCCCTCCGGGCCGAGGAGCAGGAACAGCTCCGCGCCGCGACTGGAGGGCTGGGCCATTGCGCCCGCCCCCCAGATCGCGACGGCGCCGACCATGAGCGCTTCTGCTGCTCGCACCGGCAGACCCCTTTGCTGTGGGCGAGTCCGATTTGCGCCGAATTTGTTGCGAAAACGTGAAGAGCTCGGCGGACGCCGGTCAGCCCTGGCTCTGCGCCTGGGCCTGCGCGCCGTGGGGGCGGACGGTCACCGCGACCTCCAGCGTCTCGTCGGCGACGCCTTCGGCATGGCCGCGCAAAGGGGCGGCGTCGATGGCGTCCAGACCCGAGCAGACGCGGACATAGCTGTCGGTCGGACAGATGTCGTGCGTGGCGTCGAAGCCGATCCAGCCTATCCCCGACACCCAAATCTCGGCCCAGGCGTGGGTCGCGAGGTCGTCCGCCCCATCGGCGTCCGGCAGGTAGTAGCCTGCGACGTAGCGCGCGGGCCACCCAAGCGCGCGGGCGGCGGCGATCATCACATGGGCGTGGTCCTGACAGACGCCTGCGGCCTTCTCCAGCGCGGCGGCGGCCGTCGTCGCGCCGTCCGTCGCGCCGGGGACATAGGCGATGCGGGTCGAGACGAGATCCATCAGCGCATGCGCCCGATCGAGCGGCGTGTCGGCGGCGGCGTCGGCCTCCTTCGCCAGCGCGAGGATCGCGGCGTCGGCGCGGGTGCGGGGGGTGGGGCGCAGGCAGACGCCGGGCTTGAGCGGCGCGCGGAAGCCGCGCAGCACGCCCGCCAGATCGGTCGTCTCGACCTCGCCCTCGGCGACCACCTCGACGTCCTCGACGCCGCCGCGCAGGAACAGGGTCGCGACCCCGTCGCCATATCCGTTGGTGAATTCCGGCGTCACGGTCTTGCCGTTGAACGTCACTTTCCAGCGCCGCGGGCGCTGCCCGTCGAATTTCGAGGGGAACAGCTTCAGCCGCATCGCCACCGCCGCGACCTTGGGATCGTAGCGATAGACGGTGCGGTGGCTGACGGCGAGGATCATGGCGGCTCAGAAATGGTAGGCTTCGGCGATCTGCGCCGAGAGCCGGTTGTTGCGGGCGATCGCGTCGGTCAGGAACTCATGCAGACCTTCCTGAAAGATCTCGCCGATGTCCACGTCCATCAGCATCGCCTGGGTCTCGACCGCCGTATGATGGCAGGCGAAGCGGGCGCCGTAGCCGCGGGCGAGGCGGTCGAGCACGAAGCCGATCTCCTCGTAGCAGAAGGCGAGGGAACGCGGGCTCGCGCGGTTGAGGATCAGGAAGTCGGCGATCCGCCACGGCGAATAGTCGCCGCGATAGGCCCAGTGATAGGCGCGCAGCGACGAAGTCGCCATCAGAACGGAGGTCCACTGGTGGCGGTCGCGCCCGCCGCCGATCACCTCCGTTTCGGGCAGCAGGACGTAATACTTCACGTCGAGCAGCCGGAGCGTCATGTCGGCGCGCTCGACGAACAGGCCAAGCCGCTGGAAGTCGAAGCGGTCGTCGCGCAGCATGGTGGCGTCGGCGGCGCCGCGGAACTGGGCGCAGCGGCCCTTCACCCAGTCGAGCGTGGGCGCCAGCTCGCGCAGCACCCGCGCGTCCGTCATGTCGCCCAGCCGCAGCCACGCCTCGTTGAGCGTCTCCCAGGCTTGCGTGGTCAGCGCGGTGCGCACCGAGCGGGCGTTGTTGCGGGCGCGGTCGAGGCAGGAGACGATCGAGGAGGGGTTGGAGCGGTCGGTGATCAGCCCCAGCAGCGCGCTCTCCTCGTCGAGCGCGCGCCCGTCGAAATGGCCGATGCAGCCTGCGGCGGCGATCACCGAGCGCCATTCGTCGGCGCGCGCCTCGTCGGAGCCCGGGAGCATGGTCATGCGGCGGCCCATCTCCACCAGACGCGCCATCGCCTCTGCGCGTTCGAGATAGCGGGCCATCCAGAACAGATCGGCGGCGGTTCGGGAGAGAGTGCTCATGCGATCAGCCCGCCAGAACCCAGGTGTCTTTCACGCCGCCGCCCTGGCTGGAGTTGACCACGAGCGACCCCTCGCGCAGCGCGACGCGGGTCAGCCCGCCGGGCGTGAGGCGGATTTCCTTGCCGACGAGCGCATAGGGGCGGAAATCGACATGGCGCGCGCCGAGGCCCTTCTCGGTCAACGTCGGCGCGGTGGACAGCTCCAGCGTCGGCTGGGCGATGAAGGCGGCGGGATCGTCGCGCAGCTTGCGCGCGAAAATCTCGCGCTCGGCCTTGGTCGAGCGCGGTCCGATCAGCATCCCGTAGCCGCCGGAGCCGTGGACCTCCTTGACCACCAGCTCCTCCAGATGCTCCAGCACATGGGCGCAGGCCTCGGGCTGGGAGCATTTGAAAGTCGGCACGTTCTTCAGGATCGGGGTTTCGCCGAGATAGAAGCGGATCATCTCGGGCGTGTAGATGTAGACGGCCTTGTCGTCGGCCACGCCCGCGCCCGGCGCCGAGACGATGGTCACGCCGCCGGAGCGGTAGGCGTTCATCAGCCCCGCCACGCCGAGCACGCTGTCGGGGCGGAACACCAGCGGGTCGATGAAATCGTCGTCGATGCGGCGGTAGATCACGTCCACCCGGCGCGGCCCCTGCGTGGTCTTCATCCAGCACAGGCCCTCGTCCACGAACAGATCGCGCGCCTCGACCAGCTCCACCCCCATCTGGTCGGCGAGGAAGGAGTGCTCGTAATAGGCGGAGTTGAGGGGCCCGGGGGTCAGCACGACGCAAGTCGGGTCCTGCTTGCAGGCCTTGGGCGCGACTTCCTCGAGCGTGGCGCGCAGCATCGAGGGGTAGCCGTCCACCGGCTCGATGCGCCCGCCCGCGAACAGGTCCGGGAACATCCGCATCATGATCTCGCGGTTCTCCAGCATGTAGGAGACGCCGGAGGGCGTGCGGCAATTGTCCTCCAGCACGAGGAATTCCTCGGGGCCGGTGCGCACGATGTCGATGCCGACGATGTGGGAATAGACCCGCCCCGGCGGGTCCACGCCCACCATCTCGGGCAGGAAGGCCGCGTTTCGGTAGACCAGATCCTCGGGGATGATCCCCGCCTTGAGGATCTCGCCGCGGTGATAGACGTCGTGCAGGAAGGCGTTCAGCGCCTTGGCGCGCTGGACGATGCCGCGCGACAGCGTGCGCCATTCCTCGGCCGAGAAGACGCGGGGGATCAGGTCGAAGGGGATCAGCCGTTCGGGGTCGCCGCCTTCGCCATAGACGGCGAAAGTGATGCCGATGCGGCGGAACAGCGTCTCGGCTTCCTCGCGCTTGAGTTCCAGCGCGTCGAGCCCCAGCCGGTCGAGCCAGCTCTGAATGTCGCGATAGGGCGGCCGAACCCCGTTCGCGTCGGCCATTTCGTTGAACATGCCCCGCTCCGTCCTGTCACATCGGACAAGAGCAAAGCGCGGCGGGAGAATCCAGAGCGCCGTTGCGTCGCAGGCGGGGAAACGGCGCGCCGCGCCTGAAAAAGAGGCGCCGCGTGCGAAGCTTGCGCGGGTTTCCGCCGTTCGTCATGGACGCTGGGACCGCGCCCGACCTCGGGAGGGCGCTTCGGACCGGCTGAGTTGGCCCGGAATGCTCACCGGCGCCGGCTGTCGGCGCGGAACGAGGCTGGTTGCGGGCGATACGTGACGGCTGACGGGCGCAGGTCGGTCGGCTCCGCGCTGGGCGTGCATGACCTGCTCCAGCAGACCCCATAGCCGTCCTTCGTCGGAGCGGCGAAGCCAGACGCTTACGGTCGATCTCGGGCGGCTGGTCGTCGTTGAGGAAGTCAGGGGCCGTCGCCGCGGGCGCGTGTTCGGCCATCGGCGGCATCTCGGCATC
Organism: Rubrimonas sp.; assembly: GCF_036788415.1. Classification (NCBI taxonomy): domain Bacteria; kingdom Pseudomonadati; phylum Pseudomonadota; class Alphaproteobacteria; order Rhodobacterales; family Paracoccaceae; genus Rubrimonas; species Rubrimonas sp. Next base: position 8,877 of record NZ_DAIQNN010000033.1, read on the forward strand.
CTCAGCGAAGGAATGGAGCCGCTTGCGTCGATGCGCCGAACACCACGGGGGCGGACGGGACCCGACCGAGTCGGAGGCCGTGGCGGGTTTTACACGTCCAACTCTGGGATGGGGTGCGATAACCCCATGACCAGTCGTCCAAAATCGGATCGGATGGTACGCCCTACGGGACTCGAACCCGTGTTTTCGCCGTGAAAGGGCGACGTCCTGGACCGCTAGACGAAGGGCGCGCTGCGGCAGCGTGAGCGCGTTCTAGTGAAGCGGCGCGCGGCTGGCAAGAGGGCCGTCAGACCGGCGCCGCGTCGTCGAGGCGCAGCTTCGCACGCCGTCCACCGCCCCAGCTGTCGATCTCCAATCGGCCCGCCACATGCACGGGGGCCCCCGCGCGCGACAGAAGGAACTCGCCGAGCGGCCCCTCCATCGCGCCGAAGGCGACGGCGTCGAGCCGGTCCGGGCCGTCGCCGAGCGTCAGCCGAAGATGCCGCTCGCCGGCGGGCTTGGCGAAGCGCAGCCGCACCGACGGAAAGGCGAAGCGCGGCGCCGGGGCGCCCTGCCCCCACGGGCCGGCGGCGTCGAGCAGCGCGCAGAGCTCGAGCGTCGCGCCGCCGAGGGCGAGCGCGCCGTCGAGCCGCAGATCGCGCGGGCCGGCGGGCCCCGCGCCTTGCCCCGCCAGCAGCGCGCCGAGGCGCGCCATGGCTGGGGCCACCGCCTCGGCGGCCACGCTCAGCCCCGCCGCCATCGGATGGCCGCCGCCGCGCAGCAGCAACCCCTCCGCCGCGAGACGCTCGACCGCGCGCCCCAGATCGACGCCCGCCGTCGAGCGGCCCGAGCCCTTGCCCTCCGCGCCGCAAAGGCCGATCACCACCGCAGGCCGGTCGTAGCGCTCCTTCAGCCGGCTCGCGACGATTCCGACCACGCCCGGGTGCCAGCCTTCGCCGGCCGCCCAGACGAGCGGCCCCTCGGCCCCCCGCGCCTCGACCTGCGCGAGCGCCTGCGCCTGCACCGCAGCCTCGACGCCGCGCCGCTCCTCATTAAGTTCTTCGAGCCGGGCGGCCAGCGCGGCGGCCTCGTCGGGATCGTCGCACATCAGAAGCCGCGCCCCGAGATCGGCCCGCCCGATCCGCCCACCGGCGTTGATCCGCGGCCCGAGAACGAAGCCCAGATGGAAGGCGTCGGGCGGCCCCGACAGCCGCGCCGCGTCGGCCAGCGCGCGCAGACCCGGCGTGCGTCGCTGCGCCATCACCTTCAGCCCCTGCCGCACGAAGGCGCGGTTGAGCCCTGTGAGCGGCGCGACGTCGGCGACCGTGGCGAGCGCGACGAGTTCGAGCAGCGGCAGCGGGTCGGGCGCGGCCATGCCGCGCGCGCGCAAGACCCGGTTGGCGGCGACGACCAGCAGAAAGCACACCCCCGCCGCGCAGAGATTGCCGAGCCCCGACTCGTCGTCATGGCGGTTGGGGTTCACCACCGCCTCGGCCTGGGGCGGCGTCTCGGCGCAGAGATGGTGGTCGGCGACGAGCACTTCGGCGCCGAGGGCGCGCGCCGCCGCGATCGGCGCGTCGCTGCGCGCGCCGCAATCGACGCAAAGGATCAGGTCGTGCGCCCGCGCGAGCGTCTGCATCGCCGGGATGTTGGGGCCGTATCCCTCGTCGATCCGGTCTGGGATGTAGATCGTCGCCGCGTTCCCCTGCGCGCGCAACCAGCGCCCGACCAGCGCCGCGGACGCCGCGCCGTCGACGTCGTAATCGCCGAAGATCGCGATGCGGGCGCCGCGCGCGACCGCGCCGGCGAGCCGGTCGGCGGCGACGTCCATGTCGCGCAGTCGCGACGGGTCGGGCATCAGCTCGCGCAGCGACGGGGCGAGATAGGCGCGCGCGGCGTCGGGGCGCACGCCTTGCCGGGCCAGCACCCGCCCGAGGACCTCCGGCGCGCCGGTCGCCTGCGCCACGGCGAGGCCCGCGCGCTCGGTGGCCGCGTCCGGGCCGACCCAGCGGCGCCCGGTGACCGAACAGGCGACATTGAGAAGGGCGTGCGCGTCGAGCATGCGATATTTATGCGGCGAAGCGATCCCAGCCGCAAGATGTTGCGCGACCGAACTCTCTCGGGCGCGAAAAGATCCTTGATCAGGGCAAGTGACAACATTCCCGATATGTGAAGGCGCTATTCCACGCCGACCATGGCGACAAGGCGGGCGCCGGGGCGGCGATCTCCGACGTCGCTCTGTCTGCCGCCCGGCTGGCGCTGGACGTCTCCGACGCGAAGCGGCTGAAGGCGCTGGAGGCGGAAAACGCCAAGCTCGAGCGCCTCGGGGTCGACGCGGCGAAGTTTTCGTTCCCGTCCGCGCGATCTCGCCGGGCGTAGTTATGAACGGCTGCTTCGTGCGCACCCCGGCCGGACCGGTGCTGGGGAGTTCAGTCCAAGGAGCGCGGCAGGCTGTCCCGTCGAGCGGCCGATGTTGAAGATACTCCGGCCGCTCGCGCGAGCGTCCGTCCACCGCAGAGCGCCGAGCTCTCCGCGACCGGCCGAAAGCGGGAGTGGTGGACGCCGACACCGACGCGGCGTCAGCTTCCGGGGACCTCACTCAAGCAAGTGGCGCACAGAAACTATTTGCCGATTGATTGCTTCCAAAATATGAAATCATGGCGCGAAATAATATTGCCCGAGTGGCGCGCAGCCTTGCGATTTATTATTATGCGCCAACGACTCAGCTTCTGACGCCATTTTTGCGTTTTATGCGCCAACTCAGTATGGGTCTAAACATCAAGATTTTCGACGTTCAGGGCATTGTCCTGAATGAATTGGCGGCGTGGCTCCACTACGTCGCCCATCAACTTGGTGAAGATCTCGTCCGCATCGTCCATATGGTCGACGCGCACCTGCAGAAGCGTGCGCGCCTCGGGGTCGAGCGTCGTCTCCCAGAGTTGCTCGGGGTTCATCTCGCCAAGACCCTTGTAGCGTTGCAGACTGAGACCCTTCTCGCCTTCGGCCAGCACGCTGTCGAGCAGTTCGCCAGGTCCGCGGACGCTGACCGCGCGATCCTTGCGGAGAAGCCGCGCCGGCGCCGCGTAGGTTTCGGCGAGACTCTCCTGATGCGCGGCGAGCCTGCGCGCCTCCACCGACGCCGCGGCCGCGGCGTCGATGGTGCGGGTCTCGCCAACCCCGCGCACCACGCGGCGGAAGGTCATCCCGCCATCCGCAGCCGCTTCGCCCGTCCAGCCGCGTTCGGTCTCGGGCGCGACCGCGTCGAGCCGGGCGGCCACCAGCGCCGCAGCCGCGTCGGCGGGCATGCGCAACAGAAGGTCCGCCGGGCGCTCCTCGGTCGCTTCATGCGGGCGGCGGCGGAAGACGCCCGCGATCGCCGCCTGCTCCAGCACGAAACGCGGGTAATGGGTCGGGAAGGCGGCGAGCGTCTGGCGCACCACGCGCGCCTCCTCGACCAGCCGCACCAGATCCGCGTCGCGGATTTGCTCGCCTGAGCCGAGTTCGAGCACTGCGTCGCGCGCGCCTTCCGCGATCAGATAGTCCTCAAGAGCTCGCTGGTCCTTCAGGTAGACTTCGGACTTGCCGCGCGACACTTTGTAGAGCGGCGGCTGCGCAATGTAGAGATAGCCGCCCTCGATCAGCTCCGGCATCTGGCGATAGAAGAAGGTCAGGAGCAGCGTGCGGATATGCGCGCCGTCGACGTCGGCGTCGGTCATGATGATGATCTTGTGGTAGCGCAACTTGCCGACGTCGAATTCGGTGCGGCCGATCCCGGCGCCGAGCGCGGTGATCAGCGTGCCGATCTCGTTGTTGGACAGCATCTTGTCGAAGCGCGCCCGCTCGACGTTGAGCACCTTGCCGCGCAACGGCAGCACCGCCTGGTTCTGGCGCGAGCGGCCCTGCTTGGCCGAGCCTCCGGCGCTGTCGCCCTCCACGATCAGCAGTTCGGATTTGGCGGGGTCGCGCTCCTGGCAATCGGCGAGCTTGCCGGGCAGCGATGCGATGTCCATCGCGGTCTTGCGGCGCGTCAGCTCGCGCGCCTTGCGCGCCGCCTCGCGCGCGAGCGCCGCCTCAACCACCTTGCCGACGACCGAGCGGGCGTCGGCGGGGTTCTCCTCGAACCATTGGCTGAGTTTCTCGTAGATCAGGCTCTCGACCGCGGGCCGCACTTCGGAGCTGACGAGCTTCTCCTTGGTCTGGCTGGAGAATTTCGGGTCCGCCACCTTGACCGACAGCACGCAGGTCAGCCCCTCGCGCGCGTCGTCGCCGGACAGGGCGACCTTCTCCTTCTTTGCGATGCCGGAGGAGACGGCGTAGGCGTTCACCGCCCGCGTCAACGCGCCGCGAAAGCCCGCGAGATGCGTGCCGCCGTCCTTTTGCGGAATGTTGTTGGTGAAGCAGAGCATGTTCTCGTGGTAGCCGTCGTTCCACCACAGCGCGGCCTCCACCGCCACGCCCTCGCGCTCGCCCCGCACCACGACCGGACCCGAGATCAGAGGCGTCTTGGAGCGGTCGAGATGGCGCACGAAGGCCTCGACGCCGCCCTCATACGCCATCCGCTCCTCGCGATGCTCCGCGCTGCGTTCGTCGCGCAGCACGATGGTCACGCCGGAGTTGAGGAAGGCCAGTTCGCGCAGCCGGTGTTCGAGCGTCTTGTAGTCGTAGTCGATGTGGCTGAACGTCTGGAGCGAGGCGAGGAAGCGCACTTCCGTGCCCTTGCGGCCTTCCGACGGGCCGGTCGCTTCGAGATGCTTCACAGTCTCGCCATGCTCGAAGCGGGCGTAATGCGCGCGGCCGTCCCGCCAGATGCGCAGGTCGAGCCAGTCCGAGAGCGCGTTGACCACCGACACGCCGACGCCGTGCAGCCCGCCCGACACCTTGTAGCTGTTCTGGTTGAACTTGCCGCCTGCATGAAGCTGGGTCATCACGACTTCCGCCGCCGAGACCCCCTCCTCCTCGTGGATCGCTGTCGGGATGCCGCGGCCGTTGTCCGACACGCTCACCGAGCCGTCGGCGTGCAGGACGACCCGCACCGTGTCGCACCAGCCGGCGAGCGCCTCGTCGATGGCGTTGTCGACGACTTCATAGACCATGTGGTGCAGGCCCGAGCCGTCGTCGGTGTCGCCGATATACATGCCGGGGCGCTTGCGCACGGCTTCAAGGCCCCTGAGCACCTTGATGCTGTCGGCCCCGTATGTTTCAGTCTCGGCGGTGCTCGCAGGCTGCTCTTGATCCGCCATGTTTGACCCTCACTTCCCGCGCAAGTCGACCTTCGGCGCGCCCGACGGCTAACCGGAGCCACGCGCAATGTTTCAGCCCATCGTCACGTTCTGGACAGGACCCAGAGTTTCCGATCTCGACCGCCTCTGCATCGCCTCTTGGCGCGCCCTTGGCTACGAGGCCGTTGTCTACGCTTACGAGGAGGTGAGCAACCTCCCATCTGGCGTCGCGCTGCGCGACGCGGAGACGATCCTTCCCCGACGCTTCCTTTTCGACGACGCGCCGACGCTCGGTCCGCCGACCCGGGCGAACCTCTTTCGGCTGGCGCTCCTGCGCGCTGGCGCCGGAATATGGCTCGACACGGACGTGTTGCTGCTGAGGCCGCTTCCCCAGCCCCCAGACATCCTCGTGAGCCTTGAGCGCGGCGGATGGCTTTGCAACGGCATTCTTTGGGCGCGGCGCGACTTCCCCATGATGGAGGCCGTGCTCGAAGCCTTTGCAAGCCGCTCGACGCCGCCTTGGTCGATCACGAAGGTTCGCTGGCGACGGCTCCGGTGTCGTCTGCTCGGCACTGAATTCACCCTGAAGGATTATCCCAAGCACCAATGGGGCCGGCATGCGCTCGAATACTTTGTTCGCAAGGAGAATGTCCGCGATCAGGTCCTCTCCCAGGCCGCCTTCCACCATCCGCTTGTTTATACCGATCATCCATTCAAGAGCCCCGAGCGGGAACTCCTCCTCGATAACCCTGACGTTCTCGGGGTGCATACCTTTGCAAAGGGAAGAAAGCTGTTCGAACAGCGCACGGCCGACAGTCTCGTAAGCTGGGCTATGGCGCGCTATTCGAACTTCTTCTAATCGATCGGTCGGAGCTCGATACTTACGGCTGGTCAAGCGCTGGCCTTGTCGTCACGGATGCGCCGTCGAGTTCGCGCACGTTGAACATCTGAGCGCGATCTCGCTGGCCTTCGAAGAGCTCCGGCCCCGTCCCGGTCATCCAAGCCTGCGCGCCGAGGTCGAAAAGCTCGTCGAAGAGCGCCGCGCGGCGGTCGGCGTCGAGATGGGCGGCGACCTCGTCGAGCAGCAGGATCGGCGCTGCGCCTTCGGCGCCGAGGGCGCGGGCGTTGGCGAGAACGAGGCTGATCAGCAGCGCCTTCTGCTCGCCGGTCGAGCACAGCCGGGCTTCGACGCCGCGCGCCGCGTCGCACGCCGACAGATCGGCGCGATGCGGTCCCGTCAGGGCGCGTCCGGCGGCGGCGTCCTCGCGCCGATTGCGCGCCAGCGCGCGGCGCGACGCCTCGGCGCGCGCCTCGGTCGGGCAGGGGTGGTCGGGGGCATTCTCCATGCCGTCGATCATAGCGATTTCGGCATGCGGGAACAATGATTTGACGTCGCGCTGCGCGGCGTTCAACCGCATGACCGCCGCCTCCCGCCCGGCGGCGAGCGCCGCGCCCGCCTGCGCCATCTGCGCCTCCAGCGCGTCGAGCCAGGCGGGGTCGGGGCGCGGCTCGCGCAGCAGGCGGTTGCGCGCGCGCATAGCCTTCTCATAGGCGCTCGCGGCGTCCGCGTGACCGGGCGAAAAGGAGAGGGCGGCGCGGTCGATGAAGCGCCGCCGTCCTTCGGGGCCTTCGATCCAGAGCCGGTCCATCGCGGGCGTCAGCCAGAGCATCGGCGCGATCCGGGCCAGAGCCGTCTGAGGCTGCGCCTTGCCGTCGACGGCGACGCGGCGGCGCCCGTCCGGGCCGCCCTCCAGCGCGATCTCCGCGAGGCCGTCCGGGCCCTGCAACGTCGCGCGGATGCGCCATAGGCCCGGATCCGGGCGGACCGCGGCCTTGCGCGGCAGATCCTCCGCGCTCGCCCGGCGCAGGCCCCGGCCCGGCGAAAGCAGCGACACGGCTTCGAGGATGTTGGTCTTGCCGGCGCCGTTCGGACCGAATAGCGCGACGGGCCGGCCGTCGAGCGCCAGATGCGTCAGCGCGTGGCTGCGGAACTGCGCCAGCGTCAGCGCGGCGACGAAAAGGCGCGCTTTCGGCGCGGTCACGTACTTGCGCTTGCGGGGCCGCCGCAAACCGGGCAGTCGCGCCGTCGCGTCACCGCGATGGTGCGGAACTCCGCCCAGAGCGCGTCGTAGAGCAAAAGCCGCCCGCTCAGGCTCTCGCCCGCGCCGACGATGCGCTTCACCGCCTCGGCGGCTTGCAGCGCGCCCATCACGCCGGCCAGCGCCCCGAGCACGCCGGCCTGCGCGCAGCTCGGCGCGAGGCCCTCTGCGGGCGTCTCGGGAAAGACGCAGGCGTAGCAGGGGCCGGGCGCGCCATAGACCGAGAGCTGGCCTTCCCATTGCCCGATCGCCGCCGCGATCAGCGGCTTGCCGAGCTTCACGCAGATCGCGTTGACGAGATGGCGGGTCGCGAAATTGTCCGAGCCGTCGAGCGTCATGTCGTAAGCGCCGATCAGCGCCTCGGCGTTCTCGGCGGTCAGGCGGACGGGATGGGCCTCGACGGTCACATGCGGGTTGATCGCGCGCAGGGCCTCGATGGCGCTGTCGGTCTTGCGGGCGCCTATGCGGTCGGTCGCGTGCAGCACCTGGCGCTGGAGGTTGGACAGCGAGACGATGTCGTCGTCGGCGATCCCCAGCGTCCCCACCCCCGCCGCCGCGAGATAGAGCAGCGCCGGCGAGCCGAGCCCGCCCGCCCCGACGCAGAGCACGCGGGCCCGGCGCAGCCTCGCCTGGCCCGGCCCGCCGATCTCGCGCAGCACGATGTGGCGGGCGTAGCGGTCGAGTTCGTCGTCGGACAGGGCCATGCGGTGCTCCGGCGCGGCGGGAAGGGCGGAGGCGAGAGCTTTCCACCCCGGCGCGCGGGTGGCAAGGCGCGGCGGATCAGCGGTTGCCGCGGGCGGCGAAGCGGGCGGCTTCCTCGGCGGCGCGGATCAGGGCGCGGGATTTGTGGACCGTCTCCATCCGCTCGGTCTCGGGGTCGCTGTCATAGACGACGCCGCCGCCGGCCTGCACATACATCGCGCCGTCCTTCACCACCGCCGTGCGCAGCGCGATGCACATGTCCATGTCCGCGCCCGAGGCGATGTAGCCGACGCCGCCGCCATAAACGCCGCGCTTCTCGGTCTCCAGTTCGTCGATGATCTCCATCGCGCGGACTTTCGGCGCGCCCGAGACGGTGCCCGCAGGCAGGCCCGCCAGCAGGGCCGACAGCGCGTCATGGTCCGGGCGCAGGCGGCCTTCGACATTGGAGACGATGTGCATGACGTGGCTGTAGCGCTCGACGACGAACTGCTCGGTCGGGCGCACCGTGCCGATCTGCGCGACGCGGCCGACGTCGTTGCGGCCGAGGTCGAGCAGCATCAGATGCTCGGCGCGCTCCTTGGGGTCGGCGAGCAGCTCCGCCTCCAGCCGCCTGTCCTCCTCCGGCGTCGCGCCGCGCGGGCGCGTGCCGGCGATCGGGCGGATCGTCACGATCCCGTCGCGCACGCGCACCAGCGTCTCGGGGCTCGCGCCCACCAGCTGGAACCCGCCGAAATTGAAGAAGAACATGTAGGGCGAGGGGTTGGTGCGCCGCAGCGCGCGGTACAGCGCGAAGGGCGGCAGGCGGAAGGGCACTTTCCAGCGCTGCGAGGGGACGACCTGGAAGATGTCGCCGGCGCGGATGTACTCCTGCGCCTTGCCGACCATCGCGCGATAGGCGTCGTCGGAGGTGTTGGAGACGGCCGCGGCGGGTTGGGCGTCGGCCGGATCGGCGGCGCGTTCGGCGGCGGGGGCGCGGTCGAGATCGTCCACGGCGTCCGACAGCCGCTCCGCGGCGCGGGCGTAGGCGGCGCGCGGCGCTTCGCCATCCGCGGCCCAGACGGGCGCGACGAGGGTCACGAGGTCTTTCGCGGCGTCCACCACGGCGACGATGGTGGGGCGCATCATCACGGCGTCGGGCAGGCCGAGCGGGTCGGGGTTGGGCGCGGGCAGGCGCTCGACCAGGCGGATCATGTCGTAGCCGAAAAAGCCGAACAGCCCCGCGGCCATCGGCGGCAGGCCCGGCGGCAGCGCGATGGCGCTCTCCTCCAGCAGGGCGCGCAAGCTGGCGAGCGGGTCGCGGTCGTCCGGGGCGTAGGCGTCGAGGTCGAAGCGGGCGGCGCGGTTGATCTCGGCGCGCCCGTCGCGGCAGCGCCAGATCAGGTCGGGCTTCATGCCGATGATCGAATAGCGCCCGCGAGCCTCGCCGCCGGTGACCGATTCGAGCAGGAAGCTGTCGCGCCGCGCCTGGGCGAGCTTGAGCGTCAGCGAGACCGGCGTGTCGAGATCGGCGGCGACGGTGGTCCACAGCGCCTGGTTCTCGCCGCGCGCATGGCTTTCGGCGAAGGCGTCGAAATCGGGCGCGATCCGCATCTCAGCCGCCGATCCCGGAGATCACCGCGTCCACCGCCTGCGGGTTGATCGACGCGCCCGCCGCCTGTTCGAGGGCGCGACCGAGGAAGTCGAGCTGGTCCTGCGCGACCGATCGGGCGAAGGCGGCGTCGATCTGGGCCGCCTGCGCCGAGACGTCGGCGGGGTCGGTCACTTCGGCGAGCACGGCGAGGGTCGCGCGGTCGCCCGACACGGTCAGCGCAGCCGCCCCCGGCGCGGCCTTGAACAGGGTTTCGCGCGCGTCCGGGCCGAGGCGCGGATCGGGATCGTCGCGGCGCAAGGGACCCAGCGTCGCGACCGCCACGTCGAACTCCTCGGCGAGCTTCGCGAGACTTTCGCCCTCGCGCAGGCGCTCCAGCGCGGCGGCGGCGCGCTCGGCGAGGGCGGCGCGGCGGGCGGCGCGGCGCCAGTCTGCGGCGACGGCGTCGCGGATCTCGGCGAGCGCGGGCGTCGCGGCGGGCGCGACTGCGTCCGTGCGCAGCGCGAGATAGCCGCCCGAGGCGAGGCGGACGAGGTCGCGCTCGGCGCCGGGCGCGGCGGCGAACAGTTCCGCGAGGAATTCCGGCGCGCCCGGCGCGCCTTCGGCCCCGCCGGCCATCGTCGCGCCCGCGACCTTGCGCAAGGTCAGGCCGAGCTCGGCGGCGACTTCCTGGAGCGTCGCGCCGCCGGCGCGCAGGTCTTCGATCTGCTCGGCGAGGCGGTCGGCGTCGGGCGCGGCCCGTTCGGCCCCGATCTCGCGGCGCAGATCCTCGCGGACTTCCTCGAAAGGTATGCGGACTTCCGGCGCGATCGCCGTCACGTCGAGCAGGGCGAAGCCCGTGGCCGTGGGGACGGGGCCTGCTGCGCCGGGGCCGTCGAGCGCGAAGGCGGCGTCGGCGCGGGCGTCGCGCAGGTCGGCGCGCGTCACTGCGCCGAGCGCGGCGTCGTCGCGGCTGAGGGCGCGCTCGGCGAGAAGGCCGTCGAAGTCGATTTCGCCCGCGTCGAGACGGGCGCGCGCCTGCGTCGCCTCCGCCTCGGCGGCGAACACGATCTGATCGATCTCGCGCGTCTCGGGCGAGACGTAGAAGGCCGCGCGGGCGTCGTAGAGGGCGCGCAGCTCGTCCTCGGCGATCTCGAGCCCTTCGGCGAGCTCGGTCGGGTCCACCAGCAGGAAGGTGGCGTCGCGCGTTTCGGGGCGGGCGAAGGCGGCGGCGTTGGCGTCGAGATGGGCCTGAAGCGCCGCGTCGTCAGGCTCGGAGGGCGCCGGCGCGTGCGCCTCGGCGGTCAGCGTGACGGCGTCGAAGCGGCGGGTCTGCAGCGCCTGGCGGGCCAGCGCCTCGCCGGCGCCCACAGGCCCGACGGCCCCGGCTGTGGCCGCCGCCATCAGCTGCGCCGAGGCGAGGGCGCGCCGCACCGTCTCCTCATAGGCGCCGACCGAGCGGTAGGCGCGGCGCACCGCGGCTGCGTATTGCGCGGGGTCGAACTGGCCGCCGACCTGGAAGGCGGGGTCGGAGCGGACCTCCTGCGCCACCGCCGCGTCGGGCGCCGAGACGCCGAGGGCGCGCATCTGGTCGTCGAAGGCCGCCTCGCGCACCATCTGCCCGAGCACGAAGCGGTCGAGGCCGGTGGCGCGGATTTCCGAAGGGTCTACGCCGTAGCGCTGCTGCTCGCGGCGCAGGACCGTGGCGAACAGGTCCGCCTCGATCTCCCGCTCGCCGACCGTCGCGACCTTGGTCGAGAAGCCGCCCGCGATGTCGCCCATGCCCCAGATCGCGAAGCTGACGACCAGCAGCCCGAGCAGGACTTGCGCCACCCAGGATTTCACCGCGCCGCGCAGGCGTTCGAGCATTGCGAGCCTCCCTTGACATGCGGCGCGGACCATAGGGGCGCGTCAGGGCGGCGGCAAGGCGGGGCGGATCGCGCGGCGGGGGCGCGAGACGCGCCGCGCGCCGCGCCCTCAGATGTCGCGTCCGTCGACCTCCGCGGCGAGCCGCTCGACCGCGCGCGTCGCCGGCTCGAGGCTGGGATGGAGGGCGAGGGCGGCGCGATGGGCCCGCAGCGCGCCGGCGGAATCCCCGGTCTGCTCTAGGATCGTCGCAAGCCCGACGAGAGCGCCGAAATGGCGCGGCTCGAGCGCCAGCGTGCGCTGGATGTCGGCCATCGAGGCCCAGTAGTCCTTGGCCATGAAATGCGCCGTCGCGCGCATGTTCCAGGCCTCGGCGAACTCCGGCGCCAGATCGATCAGCGCGCTCAGATGCGCGACCGACTTGTCGTACTCCTCGGCGTCGAGCGACTCGCGCCCGCGGCGCAGCAGGAAATCCATGCTGTCCGAGCCCGAGCGCGACCACAGATCGAGGATCTGGCGCTCCAGCCGCGCCGCGTCGGTCGGGTCGGCATCGCCCAGCGAGGCGAAGAGCGCGTCGAGCCGCTCGGCTGGCGTCTGCGGGGCCTCGTCTGCGAGCGGGGGGTGCTGCTCGCCCTGCGCGATGTCGGGGAGCGCCTCCTGCGCGCGCGGCGCGCCCGCGGACAGGGCGACGATCGCCGCGGCGGCGAGTGCGACAACTCTCGGATGGATCATGAGCGCCTCGAAACCTTTGCCTCGGGGTACATAGGCTTTAACCTTGCCGTGATAAGGGTGCGGCGTCGACCGCAGGTCAGGCAAGGAAAAACCGACATGGACGAAACGCTGGCGAAAGTGCTCGCTTCGCTGATCCGAAAGACCGAGGGCGAGGCGTTCGACGCTTCCGTGCGATTCGAATTCGTGGATGTCGGCGCGCTGCGCCTCGACGAGCAGGGCGCGCGGGTCGATGACGGCTCCGAGGCCGATTGCGTCATCAGCGCCGATCTCGACACGTTCCGCGCGCTGTTCGACGGCGATCTCGGCCCGACGGCGGCCTTCATGACCGGGCGCATCCGCATCTCGGGCGACATGGGGGTCGCGATGAAGGCGGCGGGTCTGCTTGGCTGAGGACGCGCCCTTCGGCCCCGGGGCCCGCCTGCTCGAGCTGCGCGCCGCCGACGGGGCGCGGCTGCGCGGCGCGATCGCCCCGGCCAGCCCCGAGGCGCCGGCGCGCGGGCTGCTGCTGCTGTTTCAGGGGCGGACGGAGTGCCTCGAGAAATACGCGCCCGTCGTCCCGTTGCTCACCGGGCGCGGCTTCACGGTGGCGAGCGTGGACTGGCGCGGGCAGGGCGCCTCGGAGCATTTCGCCAAGCCCCGCAGCATGGGCCATGTCGGCGATTTCGCCGAGTTCCAGCGCGACCTCGCCGCGCTCCTCGGCGCGGTCGGCGACATCGCGGGGCCGCGCGTGCTGCTGGCCCATTCGATGGGCGGCGCGATCGCGCTCCGGGCGCTGGAGCGCGGTCTCGACGTGCGCGGCGCCGTCTTCAATTCGCCGATGTGGGGGCTCGCGCAGAGCGCCCCGGTCGAGGCGCTGGGGCGGGTCCTGTCGCGCATCGCGACGCGCCTCGGCATGTCGAAGCGCTTCGCGCTCGGCGGCGACGCGACGCCCTACATCCTCAAGGGCTACGAGGGAAATCTTCTCACCAGCGACGCCGCGCAGTTCGCCCGCTTCGTCGCGCTGCTCGAGGCGCATCCCGAACTCGGTCTCGGAGGGCCGAGCTGGGGCTGGGCGCGGGCGGCCTATGACGAGATGGACGCGCTGCGCCCCATCCGTCCGCCGGTCCCGCATCTGGTGACGGCGGGATCGGAGGAGGCCGTGGTGTCGCTGCCGGTCCTGCGCGCGAAGATGGGGGCGGAGCTCGTCGTTCTGCCGGGCGGGCGCCACGAGACGATGTTCGAGACCGAGACGCTCCGCGCCGCATTCTGGGAGCATTTCGACGGTTTCATGGCGCGGATCGGCGTCTGAGGGAACGCCGCCGCGCCGGTTCAGCGGCGCAGCAGCGTCCCGGCGCCGTGATTGGTGAAGAGCTCCAGCAGGCAGGCGTGCGGCGCGCGTCCGTCGAGGATCACCGCCGCGGCGACCCCCGCCTCCACCGCGTCGAGCGCGGTGCGCACTTTCGGGATCATGCCGCCGCGGATCACGCCGTCCTCGATCAGACGCTTGCACTGTTCCGGCGACAGGTCGGTCAGCACGTCGCCTTCGGCGTCCTTCACCCCCTCCACATCGGTCAGAAGCAGCAGGCGCTCGGCCTTGAGCGCGCCGGCGATGGCGCCGGCGGCCGTGTCGGCGTTGACGTTGTAGGTCTCGCCGTTCCGGCCCACGCCGACCGGCGCGATCACCGGGATCAGGTCGGATTTCAGGAAGGTGTCGAGCACGCCGGGGTTCACCTCGCGCGGCTCGCCGACGAAGCCGAGGTCGAGCACTTTCTCGATGTTGCTGTCGGGGTCGCGCTTGGTGCGGCTGAGCTTCTCGCAGACCATCAGGTTCGCGTCCTTGCCGCTCAGGCCCACCGCCCGCCCGCCCTGGCCGTTGATCGCCGAGACGATGCGCTTGTTGATGGCGCCGGCCAGGACCATCTCGACGACCTCGACGGTGGCCTTGTCGGTCACGCGCAAGCCGTCGACGAACTCGGATTCGACACCGAGCTTGGCGAGCATCTGCGCGATCTGCGGCCCGCCGCCATGCACGATCACCGGGTGCAGCCCGCACTGCTTCATCAGCGCCACGTCGCGGGCGAACACCTCCATCGCCGCGTCGTCCCCCATCGCATGGCCGCCGAACTTGATGACCACGACCTTGTCGTCATAGCGCTGCAGGAAGGGGAGCGCCTCGCTGAGGGTGCGGGCGGTGGCGACCCAGTCGCGTTTCATGGCGCGCGATTTCTCCATCGAGGGGCTCCGGGGCGGGGTGCTTGCGGTGCGACCGTCTTAGCCTGCGCGCGCCGCGTGGAGAAGAGGCGCGCGGCTCCTCAGCCGAGCGCTGCGATCTCGGCGCGCAACTCCGGCAGGCCGGCGCCGGTCTCCGACGATGTGACATGGAGCACGGGGTGCGCGGCGGGGCGTTTCGCAAGCCCCGCGCGCACGGCCTCGACGATGCGGGCGAGATCGGAGGCTTTCAGCTTGTCGGCCTTGGTCAGCACCGCCTGATAGCTGACGGCGCTCGAATCCAGCAGATCGAGGATTTCGAGGTCCACAGCCTTCAGCCCGTGGCGCGCGTCGATCAAAACGAGCGCGCGGCGCAGGGTGGGGCGCCCCGCCAGATAGGCGCGCAGCAGCTCCTGCCAGCGCGCCACCAGCGCTTTCGGCGCCTCGGCGTAGCCGTAGCCGGGCAGGTCCACCATCCAGAACCGCCCGCCGAGGTCGAAATAGTTGATCTCCTGCGTGCGCCCCGGCGTGTTGGAGGCGCGCGCCAGCGCCTTGCGCCCGGTCAGCGCGTTGATCAGCGAGGATTTGCCGACATTCGAGCGCCCGGCGAAGCAGAACTCCACGCGGTCGGCCGGCGGCAGGCCGTCGAGCGCCACCACGCCCTTCAGGAAATCGCAGGGTCCGGCGAAGAGCAGCCGGCCCGCCTCGATCTCCTCCTCGGTGAAGTCGGTCATGGCGCGAGCCTCCTGAGCGCATCGAGGTCCGCGCTGCGGATCGCCGGCGCGGCGGCGGCGATGCGCGCGGGCGGCCAGTCCCACCAGGCGAGATCGAGCAGGGCGGCGACTGTGGCGTCGTCGAAGCGGCGGCGCAATTCGCGGGCGGGGTTGCCGGCCACCACGGCGTAGGGACGGATTTCGCCGGCGACGACGGCGCCCGCGCCGATCACCGCGCCCGAGCCGATGCGCGCGCCGGGGAGGATCATCGCCTCGCGGCCGATCCAGACGTCGTCGCCCACCACCGTGTCGGCGGGCGGCGGCCCGGAGGGCGCGTCGCCGACCGGGAGTCCGAAGATCTCGAACGGGTAGGTCGAGAAGCCGCCCATCGCATGCGCGCCGCCGCCCATCGCGAAGCGCGCGCCCTCGGCGATGGCGCAGAATCGCCCGATCACGAGCCGGTCGCCGATGAAGTCGAAATGGTAGAGCACGCAGCGGTCGAACCAGTCGGCGTGGCCCGCCGGGTCGTCGGCGTAAGTCCATGCGCCGACCGCGACATTGGCGCGGCCCTGCGCGAAGGGGCGGAGGAAGGCCACGCGCGGATGCGCCGGGATCGGGTGCGGCGCGTCGGGGTCGGGGAGCGCCGCGGTCATTCCAGAGCGGCCGCGTCGCCTTCGGCGACGTCGCCGCCTGCGACGACCTCCGCATAGACGCCGAAGGCGGTGTCGCCGGTGGCCGCGCGCAGGGCGTCGAGCATCGGGGCGTCGTAGAGGCCGGTCTCCGGGTTGGCCTCGGTGGCGCGGCAGCGCCAGATCGGCTCGACCACGCGCAGGCGGGCGGCGCCGATGCGCAAGGTGCGGCCCGGCCACTCCGATTCCTCCCACGGCGCGACGCCGTCGAGCCATAGATTGCCGCGGAAGCGCCGCGGGTCGGGGGCGCAACCCGCGCGTTGCGAGAGCGCCCGCAGCGAGGACAGCGACAGGACCGCGATGAAAGGCGCGTCGGCGTCGGTCATGGCCTGCGAGGCGCGGGCGAGCGCGTAGGGGCCGGGACGGGCGCCCTCGGCCAGCAGCGCCGCCCAGGCGACGAGCGCCTCGGCGCCCTCAGCCGTCTCGGGGTCGATGTCGAGCAAGGCGGCGTCGGGATGGGTCAGCCGCAGCCGCCCCTCGGGCGAAAGCGCGGCCGCCACTTGCGCGAGCTTCGGCGCGTGCGTCACGCGGATGAAGTTCTTGCAGGCGACCCAGCCGGGCGCGGCGGGGTCGAAGGCGCTCGCGCCATGCGCCACCGCCCAGACCCGGTCGCCGGGCAGGCAGGCGCCGGGCGCGAGCGCCGCCGCCGCCAGACGCTCCCAGCCGAGGCTCTTGACCGGGTGGCGCCAGATTTCCGCGAGCGCGCCCAAGACGCTATTCCGCCGGCCGCTTGCGCTTGAAGGTCTTCTTCACATTGCCGAAGAAGTCCACCTCGACGCCCTGGCTGCGCATGATCCCGTATTGCTGGGCGAAAGTGAGAATGTTGTTGGCCACCCAGTAGATCACGAGGCCCGAGGCGAACTGGCCCAGCATGAACATGAACATCCAGGGCAGGATGGCGAAGATCTGGGCCTGAACCGGATCGGTGGGCGCGGGGTTCAGTTTCTGCTGCATCCACATCGTGATGCCCATCAGGACCGGGAACACGCCGATCGAGAAGATGGCGAGGATGGCGGGGACGCCCTCGACCGAGAAGGGCAGCAGGCCGAACAGGTTGAACCAGCTCGACGGGTCCGGCGCCGAGAGGTCGCGGATCCAGAGGATGAACGGCGCGTGCCGCAGCTCCAGCGTGACGAAGATCACCTTGTAGAGCGAGAAGAAGATCGGGATCTGCACGAGGATCGGCAGACAGCCCGAAGCCGGATTGACCTTCTCCTTCTTGTAGAGCTCGATCATGCCCTGCTGGAGCTTCTGCTTGTCGTCGCCGGCCAGCTCCTTAAGCTTCTCCATTTCGGGCTGGAGCATCTTCATCTTCGACATGGCGACGTAGGATTTCCACGCCAGCGGGAACAGCACCGCCTTGACGATCACCGTCAGCAGGATGATCGACCATCCCATGTTGCCGGTGACGTCGTTGACCGCCATCAGCAGCCAGAAGAGCGGCTTGGTCAGGAAGAAGAACCAGCCCCAGTCCACCGCATCCTCGAAGCCCGCGATGCCGAGCTCGCGCTCATAGGCCTGCAGGAGCCGAGTCTCCTTGGCGCCGGCGAACAGCATCGAGCGCATCTCGACAGTCTCGCCGGGCGCGACGGTGACGGGGGGCTGGCGCATGTCGGTCTGGAAGACGGGACCCGCGCCGGTCTGCGCGGCCTTGAACACGGCGCGGAAGGGGCGCTCGGGCCCGCCGGCCAGCGCGGCCATCCAGTACTTGTCGGTGAAGCCGAGCCAGCCGTTCGCGGCCACGCCGACCGTCTCGACATTCGCGCCCTCGATGGGGTCGAAGGGCGCGTCGAGCATGTCGTCGTAGTCGATTTCCTTCAGCACGCCGTCGATCTCGCCGATGGCGCCTTCGTGGAGGATGTAGAAGTTGATCAGCGGGGGAATGCCGTGGCGCGCGACGATGCCGTAGGGCGCGAGCGAGACGGGGCTCTCGCCGGAATTCGTCACGCTCTGGGTGACGGTGAACATGTAATGCTCGTCCACCGACATCGCGCGGCGGAAGGTGAGCCCGGCGCCGTTCTCCCAGACGAGCGTGATCGGCTCGCCGTTCGCCAGCCGCGATCCGCTCTCGACGCGCCATTCGGTCGAGGCGTCGGGGACCGGGCCGGTCTGCGAGCCCTGCGCAGGCGTCCAGCCCCAGAGGGCGTAATAGGGGTTCTCGGCGCCGAAGGGGGCGAGCAGGGGAACGGGCGGGCTGGCGGGGTCGATGGTCTCACGGTGGGCCAGAAGCTCCAGATCGTCGATCCGCCCGCCGCGCAGCGACAGCGTGCCCGACAGCTTGGGCGTGGAGATGGGGATGCGCGGGGCGTTGGCGCGCGCCTCCTCGCGCGTGAGGGGCTGCGGCGCGGGCGCCGTGAGCTGCGGCGGCGCGCCGGGTTCGGCGGAGGGGTCGGAGACGGCTTCCACGACGGGCGGCGGCGCAGGCGGCTCGGGCGCGAGGAACACCTGCCACACCATGATGACCAGGAAGCTGAGGACAGCCGCCATGATCATGTTCTTCTGATCGTTCATGCCTTGCTCCGACGCTCCGCGCGCGCCGGGGCGCCCCGCGCGCCTTCTGGCGCGGCCGGACTCGGCGTCGCTCGGCGCGATGTAATCGGATGCGCCGGGGATTGCGAGACCGCGCGGACGCGAGGGGCCGATTCGCCGCGCCGCAGCGCCCCGCGCGGCGTCAGACCTTCAGGAACACGAAGAAGGCGCCGAAGGCGATGAAGCCGAAGCCGACCGCGTGATTCCAGCGCAGCGGCTCGTTGAGGAAGGTCGCCGAGAACACCGCGAAGACGACCAGCGTGATCACCTCCTGGATGGTCTTGAGCTGCGCCGCCGAGAAATAGCCGTGGCCGATCCGGTTCGCGGGCACCTGCAGGCAGTATTCGAAGAAGGCGATGCCCCAGCTGACGAAGATCGCGGCCCAGATCGGCGCGCTCTTGTAGGCGAGATGGCCGTACCAGGCGAAGGTCATGAACACGTTGGACGCGATCAGCAGAAGGATCGCGATGATCGGCGCCGCAGTCAGCGTGCTCATGGCGCGTCGTTCGTCCTTTCGCAGCGGCAGGGCGGGACGGGGTCGTAGCCCGAGCCGCCGAAGGGGTTGCAGCGCAGCACCCGCCACGCCGCCAGCGCGCCGCCCTTCAGCCCGCCATGCCGCTCGAGCGCCTCCAGCGCATAGGCCGAGCAGGTGGGCTGGAAGCGGCAGTTGTGGCCGACCATCGGCGAGAAGGCCGCGCGATAGGCGCGGACGGGCAGGGCGAGGAGCGCCGCGAGCGGTTTCATGCGCGCGGCTTCCGCTCGGGCTTCGGCTCGGGCTTCGGGGCGTGGACGCGGCGCAGCGCGGTCTCCAGATCGGCGAGCATCAGGGCGAAGGGGCGGGCGACGGTCGCCTCGGGGCGACCGACCAGCACATAGTCCCAGCCGGGCGCGCCGAGCAGGGGCAGCCGGGCGCGCGCCGCCTCGCGCAGCCGGCGCTTGGCGCGGTTGCGGGTGGGGGCGTTGCCGAGCTTCTTGGAGCAGGTGAAGCCGACGCGGATCGCGTCCGGCTCGGGCGTCTCGGCCTCGGCGCGACGGCGCGCCTGCAGCACGAACGCATCCGCCGCCCAGCGGCGTGCGCGGGCGGCGGCGAGGAAGTCGCGGCGCTTTCGCAGGGTCTCGACGGGGCGCGCGTCGCTCATGCGCGCCGCAAGGTCAGGCCGTGAGGTTCTTGCGCCCGAGCCTGCGGCGGGCGTTGACGATCTTGCGGCCGTTCTTGGTGGCCATGCGCGCGCGGAACCCGTGACGGCGCTTGCGGACGAGCCGGCTCGGCTGATAGGGGCGTTTCATGTCGGTCGGCCTCTTCGGAACGCGACCCGGCCCGGCGGGCGGTCGCGGCGGTCATCTCGGATCGGAAGCGCGCTGATAGCCTGCGCCGATTTCCCGGTCAAGCGCGCGGCGGCGCCGTTTCGCGTCAGGCGAAGCGGCAGGAGACGGCGCCGAGCCCTGCGATGCGGCCGTCGATCAGGTCGCCGGCCTTCGCCCAGCGCAGGCCGGTGAGGCTGCCGGTGATGACGGTCGCCCCCGGCGAGAGACCCCCGCAATGGGGGCCGAGGCGGCGGGCGAAGGCGGCGAAAGTGGCGAAGGGGTGGCCGCCGGGCGTTTCGGTCGGGCCGTCCTGCGCGACCGCGCCGCCGATGCGCAGGCGCAGCGAGGGGCGGGCGAGGTCGAGCGCCGTCCAGTCGGCGACGGGCGCGCCGAGGATCAGCCCGCCATTGATCTGGTTGTCGGCGAGCTTCCACAGCGGCCCCGCCGCTTCGGGGTCGCGCAGGCGGCTCTCGACGATCTCCAGCGCGGGCAGGGCGACGGTCGCGGCGCGCAGGCGCGTCTCGAAATCGGGGGCGTCGGGGTCGGGGAGGGGGCGCTCCAGCCGGAAGGCGATTTCGAGCTCGACGCCGCGCAGCCGCGACCCCGCCGCCGGGATTTCGGCCCCGCTAGGGCGGATGTCGGCGCGCAGGATCGGGGCGATCAGCGGCGCGGCGTCGGGTTGCTTGCGGCCGGTCTTGAAGGCCCCGACCGGGCCGAAGGCCGCGGCGACCTCCGCTTGCGCGGCATGCGCCGCCGCGGCGTCGGCGGGGCCGTCCGCGGGGTCCGCGTCGAAGGGCGCGCCGCTCTGGCGGGCGGCGATCAGCCGGTCGGCGACGCTCACGCCGCGCCCTCGCGCGCGTCGGTCGCCTGCGCCATGACCTTGAGCGCGGCGAGCTTGTTCTCCATGTGGAGCCGCAGCAGCGCCGACAGCCGCGCCGCGTCGCGCGCCTCCAGCGCCGCCACGATCTGCGCGTGCTCGGCGATGGCCTGCGTCCAGCGCGCCTCCGAGACGCTCGCGCGGCGGCGGCCGCGGCGGATGCGGCGGTCGAGGGAGGCTTGCGTCTCGGCGAGGGTGCGGTTGCGGGCCGCGGCGGCGAGCCCCGCATGGAAGCGGTCGTTGAGCGCGAGATATTCCGCGCGCGCGCCGCGCCCGCGCGCGGCCGCCATCGCGTCGTGCAGGTCGCGCAGCGCCGCGATCTCGGCGTCGGTCGCGCGGGCGCAGGCGAGTTCGCCGGCCAGCGCCTCGAGCGCGCCCATGATCGGGAACGCCTCCTCCAGATCGTCCATCGTCAGCTCGGCGACGGCGGCGCCGCGATTGGGGGTGAGGGTCACCAGCCCTTCGCGCGCCAGCACTTTCAGCGCCTCGCGCAGCGGCGTGCGCGAGACGCCGAAGCGCTCGCACAGCGCCTTCTCGGCGATCCGCGCGCCGGGCCCCATGTCGCCCTCCACGATCGCCTCGCGCAGCCGCTCGGCCAGCTCCTCGGCGAGCGGGCGGCGGGCGATGGGGGCGTCGAAGCTCTCGGCGCGCATCATGGCGCGGCCTCCAGCGACATGCGCAGCACGCTGGCGACATGGAGCGCCTCGCGTCGGGTCGTCTCGGCGATCTGGTGGCGGCAGGAGGTTCCGTCGGCCACCACGAGGGCGTCGGGCTCGGCGCGGATGGCGGGGGCGAGCGACAGCTCGGCCATGGCGCGCGAGACCTCCGCCGTCTCGACCTGATAGCCGAAGGCGCCGGCCATGCCGCAGCAGGAGCTGTCGATCACCTGCAGATCGAGGCCGGGGATCGCGCGCAGGAGGCGTTCGACCGGCCCCATCACGTTCGCGGCCTTCTGGTGGCAATGGCCGTGCAGAAGCGCGCGGCGGGGCAGAGGGTTGAGCGGCAGGCGGTCGGCGAGGGGGGCGAGGAACTCCTCCAGCAGCATCACGCGGCGGCCCAGCTCCGCCGGCCAGTCGGGCAGCAGGCGGGGGGCCTCGTCGCGGAAGGTGAGCAGGCAGGAGGGCTCCAGCCCGACCACGGCGCCGCCGCGCTCCAGCACGGGGCGCAGGGCGGCGGCCGTGCGGGCCATCTCGGCCTTGGCTTCGCCGACGAGGCCCGCGCTCAGGAACGTGCGCCCGCAGCACAGGGGGCGGCCCTTCGGCGCGCGGGCGAAGCCGACGCGCAGACCCGCCGCGCGCAGCACGGCGACGGCGTCGCGCAGGTTCTCCGGCTCGAAATGGCGGTTGAAGCTGTCGGCGAGCAGGACGATCTCGGGATCGGGGTCGTCCGCCGGCTCGACGAAGGGCGCGCGCCATTCCGGCAGGGCGCGGTCGGCGGCGAAGCCGGTCGGCCCTTGCGCCAGTTTCGCGAGGAAGGGGAGGCGGTTGCGCAGGTTCAGAAGCCAGCGCGCCCGCGTCGCCCAAGCCGCATAGCGGGGCATGTAGCCGACCAAGCGGTCGCGCAAGGTGAGACCGTGTTTCTCGGCCCGCGCGGCCAGCACTTCGATCTTCATCTTCGCCATGTCCACCGACATGGGGCATTCGCGCTGGCAGGCCTTGCAGGAGACGCAGAGCTTCATCGTCTCGGCCATCTCGTCGGAGGCGAAGGCGTCGGGGCCGAGCTGGCCGGTCAGCGCGAGGCGCAGCGCATTGGCGCGCCCGCGCGTGAGATCCCGCTCGTTGCGGGTGGCGCGGTAGCTCGGGCACATCGCGCCGCCCTGCAACTTCCGGCAGGCGCCGTTGTTGTTGCACATCTCGACGGCGCCGATCAGCCCGCCGGGCCAGTCCGACCAGTCGAAGGCGGTCTTGCGGGGCTCGGCCTTGTAGCCTTCGGGCCAGCGGAAGAGCGAGCGGTCGTCCATCTTCGGGGGGCGGACGATCTTGCCGGGGTTCAGGACCGCGTCGGGGTCGAAGCGGTCCTTCACCGCCTCGAAGGCGCGCACGAGGCGGGCGCCGAACATCTTCTCGTGGAATTCCGAGCGCACCAGCCCGTCGCCATGCTCGCCCGAATGCGAGCCCTTGTACTCGGCGACGATGTCGAAGGCCTCCTCGGCGATGGCGCGCAGCGCCTTCACGCCGAGCTCCTCCTTGAGGTTGAGCACCGGGCGGACATGCAGGAGGCCCACCGAGGCGTGCGCGTACCATGTGCCGTCCGTGCCGTGGCGGCGGAAGAGCGCGGTCAGCCGGTCGGTGAAGTCGGCCAGATCCTTCAGCTCGACGGCGCAATCCTCGACGAAGGAGACGGGTTTCCCTTCGGTCTTCATCGACATCATGATGTTGAGGCCCTGGGTGCGCACGTCCCAGATGCGGGCCTGGAAGGCGGGCTCGACGGCCTCGACCACGCCGCCCTCGCGCCGTCCGCCGGCGCCCCAGGAATAGCCGAGATCGGCCATGGTCTGGGTCAGCGCGTCGAGGCGGCGGCGGTTCTCCTCGGGCGTCTCGCCGAACTCGACGAGCAGCAGCGCCTCGGGGTCGCCGCGCACGGCTTCCTCCATCACGGGGCGGAAGACGGGGATGTCGCGGCCGAGCGCGATCATCGTGCGGTCCACAAGTTCGACGGCGGTGGGGCCGAGCGCGACGAGGTGCTGCGCCGCCTCCATCGCGGCGCGGAAAGTGGGGAAATGGCAGACGCCCAGCGCCTTGGGGCCGGGGAGCGGCGAGAGCGCGATCTCGACGCTCTCGAACAGCGCGAGCGTCCCCTCCGAGCCGACGAGCAGATGGGCCATGTTGACCGGGTCGGACCCCGGCGCCAGCGCGTCGAGATTGTAGCCGCCGACGCGCCGCTGAACTTTCGGGAAGCGCGCCGCGACTTCCTCGGCCTCGCGCGCGCCGAGCGCCAGCATGTCCGAGGTCAGCGCGCCGAGCGCGTCATTGGCGCGGGCGGCGGAACGCTGCGTTTGCGCGAAGCGGGCGCGGGTTCCGTCGGCGAGCAGCGCGTCGATGGCGAGCACGTTCTCGCGCATCCGCCCGTAGCGCAGCGAGCGCGAGCCGCAGGAATTGTTCGCGGCCATGCCCCCGATGGTGGCGCGCGAGGCGGTGGAGACGTCCACCGGGAACCACAACCCGTGCGGTTTCAGTTTGCGGTTGAGGTCGTCGAGCACGATCCCCGGCTCGACCACCGCGCGCCGGGCCGTCACGTCGAAATGGCGGATGCCGTTGAGATGCTTGGAGAAATCCACCACGACGCCGGGCCCGACCGTCTGGCCCGCCTGGCTGGTGCCGCCGCCGCGCCCGGTGAGGCTCGCCCCCGCGGCGCGGGCCGCCTCCAGCGTCGCGGCGACGTCGTCGAAGCGCTTCGGGACCACCACCGCCTGCGGGACGATCTGGTAGAAGGAGGCGTCGGTGGCGTAGCGGCCCCGGTCGAAAGCGCCGGTGAGCACCTCGCCCTCGATGCTGCGCGCGAGCCCCTCGAACAGCGGCGCCGACATGGTCCCTCCCGGTCCGTCCCTGCGACATTTGCGCATGTTTTTGCTTGACTCGAATAATGCATTCAAAATTATGAGTGGCAAGCGGAAACACCGGCGCAGAACCGGTTCAATAGAACTCCGCGGAGGAAACAAAAGGACCGGTTCCGCGCGATCTGCGTGAAGCATCGCGGAAATCGACTCCGAAACACCCGAAGGCCGCCCCGCAGAAGGGCGGCGCACCCCGCCGCGCGCGTCGCGCGGACGACATGGAGGAGACACCCGATGAAATTCACCAAACTCGTCGCCGCCGCCGCCGCGCTCTGGCTCTCGGGCGAGGCCGCGCTGGCGCAGCAGGTCCTACGCTTCGGCCATGTCGGCGAGCCCGGCTCGCTGTTCGCGCAGTCCGCCGAGAAATTCGCCGAGATCGCCAACGCCAGGCTCGGCGACAAGGCGCAGGTGCAGGTCTTCGGCGCCTCGCAGCTCGGCTCCGACCGCGAGATGCTGCAGAAGCTGAAGCTCGGGCAGATGACCTTCTCGCTGCCCTCCTCGGTGATGTCTTCGGTCTCGCCGGAATTCGGCGTGTTCGAGATGCCCTACATCATCCAGGACCGCGCCCATATCAGCGCGGTCTCGGCGGAGATGCTCGACAGCGTGTTCAACCCCGCCGCCGAGCGCGAGGGCTATCACATCCTCGCCGTGTGGGAGAACGGCTTCCGCCACATCACCAACAACGTCCGCCCGATCCAGACGCCCGCCGACCTGTCGGGCGTCAAGCTGCGCATCCCGGGCGGCGAGTGGCGCGCCAAGATGTTCCAGTCCTACGGCGCCAACCCCACGCCGATGTCGTTCTCGGACGTGTTCACGGCGCTGCAGACCGGCGTGATCGACGGGCAGGAGAACCCCTACACCCAGATCGCCTCGGCCAAGTTCCAGG
>NZ_DAIQNN010000034.1:0-32073 GCF_036788415.1 Rubrimonas sp.
GCTTCGTGATCAACTTCCAGAACTGCGTGCACTGCAAGACCTGCGACATCAAGGATCCGTCGCAGAACATCGAGTGGCGCACGCCGCAGGGCGGCGACGGGCCGAACTATCCCAACATGTGAGCGGGGGCGTTTCCCGGCGGGGAGGGTCCGCGGGCTGTGGCGACGCGCCGCCGCTTCGCGCTATGCTCTCGCCGATGCAACCGTTTCGCCGACAGGAGCCCGCATGCCCAGTTTCCCTCGCCTCGCCCGCGCGCTCGGCGCGGTCCTCGCGCTCTGGGCCGCTCAGGCGGTCGCGCAGGAGGAGGCGGGGGGCCTCGCCGGGGCCTATCTCGCGGGGCGGCAGGCGAGTTCGGCCAACGACGCCGAAGCCGCCGCGCGCTATCTGAGCCGCGCGCTCGAGAGCGATCCCGAAAATCTGGGGCTGGCGGAGCTGACGCTGCTCAACCTGATCGCCGCGGGGCGGATCGGCGAGGCGGGGCCGGTGGCCGAGCGCCTCGCCGACGGGGCGCCCGACAACCGGCTCGCCAATCTGGCGCTGACGGTGCGCGACCTGCGCGACGGCGATTTCGCGGCGGCGCGGGCGCGCGCGACGGAGCGCCCGGACGCGTTCCAGCCGCTGGTGGCGCCGCTTCTCGGCGGCTGGGCGGCCTTCGGGATGGGCGACCTCGCCGGCGCCGAGGCGCTGTTCGGCTCGGCGGGCGACCGCGCGCTGTTCCGGCTGTTCGGACAGGTCCATATCGGCTTGGCCCGGCTGATCGACGGCGACGCCGAGGGCGCGCTGAGCGCCTTCGACGCGGCCTTCGAGGAGGCGACGCAGGCGCCGACGCCGATGCTGCTGGCGCGCGGCGCGGCGCTCGAGCTGGCGGGGCGCGCGGCGGAGGCGCGCGCGCTCTACGCCGAGCGCGCGAGCGGCGCCGGGGGGGATCCGCTGGCGCGCGCGGCGCTGGCGCGGCTCGACGCCGGCGAGCCGCCGCCTCTGCCGGCGCGCGACGCGGCCACTGGCGCGGCGGAGGCGCTGCACGGTCTCGCGGGCGTGCTCGCCAACGAATCGGGCCGCCGCCTCGCGCTCGCCTACGCCCGCCTCGGCGCCTGGCTGCGCCCCGGCGCCGACGACGCCGCGCTGCTGATCGCCGAGCTGCTGGAGGCCGAAGGCCAGCTCGAAGCCGCCGCCCGCGCCTATGCGGCGATCACGCCCGACAGCGCGCTGTCGCTGCGCGCGCAGATCGGGCGCGCCAACGTGCTGCGCAGGCTGGAGCGCGAGGAGGCCGCCGTCGAGGCGCTGCGGGCCGTCGCCCGGCGGGCGCCCGACAGCGTCGAGGCGCAGCTCGCGCTCGGCGACGCGCTGCGCGCGACGGAAGACTGGGACGACGCGGCGGAGGCCTACGGCGCCGCCATCGCCCTTCTGGACGACGCCGGCGCGCCGAACTGGGCGGCCTTCTACCAACGCGGGATCGCCCATGAGCGCGGCGGTCGCTGGCCGCTCGCCGAGACCGATTTTCGCCGGGCGCTCGAACTACAGCCCGACCAGCCGCTGGTGCTGAACTATCTCGGTTACTCCTGGGTCGACATGGGCGAGAATCTCGACGAGGCGAAGGCCATGATCGAGCGCGCCGTCGAGCTGCGCCCCGAAGACGGCTACATCACCGACAGCCTCGGCTGGGCGCTCTACCGCATCGGGGATTTCGAGGGCGCGGTCGAGTGGCTGGAGAAGGCGGTCGCCCTCGCCCCGGTCGATCCCACCATCAACGACCATCTCGGCGACGCCTACTGGATGGTCGGGCGCAGGCTGGAGGCGCAGTTCCAGTGGAAGCGCGCGCGCTCCTTCGACCCCGAGCCGAAGGACCTCGCCCGGATCAAGCGCAAGCTGGCGGTCGGGCTCGACGTCGTGCTGGAGGAGGAGGCCGCCGCCGCGCCGCCCGCGCGCAAGGCCGCCGATGACCTCTGACCCCGAAGCGCCGGCGCAGGACCGGGCGGCGCCCCTCGCCGAGGCGGCCCTGACAGATCTCGCCCGCGCCAAGGTCAATCTGTTCCTGCATGTGCGCGGGCGCCGTCCGGACGGGCGGCACACGCTCGAAAGCCTCGCCGTGTTCCCCGAGATCGGCGACGTGATGGAGGCCGAGCGCAGCCCGATCCTGTCGCTCTCGCTCGACGGCCCGTTCGCGCTCGGGCTGGGGAGCGGCGAGGACAATCTCGCGCTGCGCGCCGTCGCCGCGCTGTCCGCCGCGCTGCCGGAAGGACCGCCCTGCGGGGTCGCGCTGCGGCTCGACAAGCGGCTGCCGGTCGCCTCGGGGATCGGCGGCGGTTCGGCGGATGCGGCGGCGACGCTGCGGCTGCTGATGCGGCTCTGGGGCCGGGCGCCGGATGCGGCGACCCTCGACGCGGCGGCGCTGGCGCTGGGGGCGGACGTGCCGGTGTGCCTCGCTTCGGCGCCGGCGATGATGGGGGGGATCGGCGAGCGGCTGAGCGCGGCCCCCGCCTTCCCCGAATTCTGGCTGACGCTGGTCAACCCGATGCGGATGGTCTCGACGGCGGAGGTCTTCGCCGGCCTCGCCCGCCGCGACAATCCGCCCGCCGACCGCGCGCCCGCGCGCTTCGGCTCCGTCGGCGATCTCGCGGCGTGGCTTTCGCGCCAGCGCAACGATCTGGAGGCCCCGGCGCGCGCGATCGCGCCCGCCATCGGCGCGGTGCTCGGCGCGCTGCGCTGGGCCCCCGACTGCCTGCTGGCGCGCATGTCGGGCTCGGGCGCGACCTGCTTCGGCATCTTCCCGACCGAGGCCGCCGCCTGCGCCGCCGCCGACGCGATCCGGGCGCAGGAGCCCGGCTGGTGGGCGGCGCCGGCGCGGGTGAAGGCGCATGACGGCGCGCCCGCCGCCCCCGACTGGACGCAGCCGCTCTCCTGACGCGAAAGGCGCAGTGCGGACCCGGATGACCCCGCCCGACGAGACATCTCCCGACAGCGCCCCGGACGGCCCGATGCGCCGCTACCGCGCGCTGATCGCCGAAGGCCGCATCGTCCCCGACGAGGGCCAGCGCGCCGCGGTCGGGAAGCTGCAACTTCTCCATCAGCGCCTTGTCGGCTATGAGCCGCGCAGTCCGCGCAAAGCCGCGCGCGGGCTGCTCGGTTTCGGGCGCAAGGCGGCCAAGCCCGACGCGCCGGTCGGCGGGCTCTACCTGTTCGGCGAGGTCGGGCGCGGCAAATCGATGCTGATGGACGTCTTTTTCGAAACGGCGACGGTCTCGCCGCGCCGCCGGGTGCATTTCCACGCCTTCATGCAGGAAGTCCACGCCGGGATGCGCGACGCCCGCAGCCGCGGCGAGAGCGACCCGCTGGCGCCTGTCGTCGCCCGCATCGCCGAAGCCGCGACGCTCTTGTGCTTCGACGAGGTGACGGTGACCGACATCACCGACGCGATGATCCTCGGGCGGCTGTTCGAGGGGCTGTTCGCACGGGGCGTCGTCGTGGTCGCGACGTCGAACCGTCCGCCCGACGATCTCTACAAGGACGGGCTCAACCGAGGCCTGTTCCTGCCCTTCATCGCGATGCTGAAGGACCGGCTCGATCTGTGCGCGTTGCAGGGCCCGACCGACCATCGCCAGCGCGGCCCGCGCGACAGCCGGCGCTGGCTGTCGCCGCTCGGCCCCCGCACCGACGCCGCGATGGACGAGATCTGGCGCGACATCAAGGACGGCGCGCCCGAGACGCCGCTGGTGCTGCACGCCCATGGCCGCACGCTGCGCCTGCCGCGTCATGCCGCAGGCGCCGTGCGGGCGAGCTTCGACGACCTCTGCGCGCGGGCGCTGGGACCGGCGGATTTCCTCGCGCTCGCCGGGGCTGCGCGCCTTCTCGCGCTCGAGCGCGTGCCGAAGCTCGGGCCGGGGCGCGCCAACGAAGCCAAGCGTCTGGCGACGCTGGTCGATGCGCTCTACGAGGCGCGCGCGACGCTGATCGTGTCGGCCGAGGCCGAGCCCGGAACGCTCTATGCTGAGGGCGCGCAGGCCTTCGAATTCGCCCGCACGGCCTCGCGGCTGACCGAGATGCGCTCGCAAGCCTGGCCGCCCGGTTGAGCGGCCGGTTGAACGGCCAGGCGCCGCTCTTTTCACGGGCATCGAATCGGCTATGGTCGCCGGAAACGGGAATGGGCGCATGGCCAGATCGGGTTTCAATTACGGCAGGCTGATGCAGCGCGCGATGCGCGGGCTGATGGCGGAAGTGCTCGGCGTCGTCGCCCGGCGCGGGCTGCCCGGCGCGCATCACTTCTTCATCAGCTTCGACACCTCGCATCCCGGGGTCGACATGCCCGACTGGCTGAAGGCCGAGCACCCCGAAGAGCTCGCCATCGTCCTGCAGCACGAGTTCGACGATCTGGCGGTGGCGTCCGACCGCTTCTCGGTGCGGCTGAGCTTCCGCGACCGCACTGCGACGCTGGTCGTGCCCTTCGACGCGGTGACGACTTTCGCCGATCCGAGCGAGAATTTCGGCCTGCGCTTCGAACCGCACGAGGCCGAAGGCGGCGGACCCGAAGGCGGGCCCGAGGGCGACCCGGCGCCGCCCGAGCCGCCGACCCCGCGCGAAGGGCCGGCCGAGATCGTGAGCCTCGACAGCTTCCGCAAGCGCTGAAGCCGCGACCGCGCCGCCGCATTGCCCTCCCCGCACCGCCGCTTATGCTGCCCGCCGACACCGCAGCAGGGAGGCAGGCGATGACCGCGCACCGCACCGAGACCGACAGCTTCGGCCCGATCGAGGTCCCCGCCGACCGCTACTGGGGCGCGCAAACGCAGCGCTCGATCCAGAACTTCCCGATCGGCTGGGAGAAGCAGCCGGTGGCGCTGATCCGCGCGCTCGGCGTCGTCAAGAAGGCCGCAGCCCAGGTCAACATGGCGCAGGGCTCGCTCGACGCGCGGATCGGCGACGCGATCGCGAAGGCCGCCGACGAGGTCATCGCGGGCGACCTCGACGATCATTTCCCGCTGGTGGTCTGGCAGACCGGCTCGGGCACCCAGACCAACATGAACGCCAACGAGGTGATCTCGAACCGCGCCATCGAGATGCTCGGCGGCGTCATGGGCTCGAAGGACCCCGTCCACCCCAACGACCACGTCAACCGCAGCCAGTCCTCAAACGACACCTTCCCCACCGCCATGCACATCGCCGCCGCGACCACCGCGACGCAGGTGCTGCTGCCGGGGCTGAAGAAGCTGCTGACGGCGCTCGAGGTGAAGGAGGCGGCGTTCGCGAAGATCATCAAGATCGGCCGCACCCACACGCAGGACGCGACGCCGCTGACGCTGGGGCAGGAGTTCTCGGGCTACGCGCATCAGGTGCGGCAGGCGATCGTCCGGGTCGACCAGGCGCTCGACAACATCTTCTTCCTCGCGCAGGGCGGGACGGCGGTCGGCACGGGGCTCAACGCGAAGCCGGGCTTCGCCGAGGCGATCGCCGAGAGCATCGCCGAGATCACCGGCCTGCCCTTCGAGACCGCGCCGAACAAGTTCGAAGCGCTCGCGGCGCATGACGCGGTCGTCGAGCTTTCGGGGGCCGTGCGGGTCGCGGCGGTGTCGCTCTTCAAGATCGCCAACGACATCCGCCTGCTCGGCTCGGGGCCGCGCTGCGGGCTCGGCGAGCTGATTCTGCCCGAGAACGAGCCCGGCTCCTCGATCATGCCGGGCAAGGTGAACCCGACTCAGGCCGAGGCGCTGACCATGGTCTGCGCGCATGTGATGGGCAATGACGCCGCCATCGGCTTCGCCGGCAGCCAGGGCCATTTCGAGCTCAACGTCTACAAGCCGATGATGATCTACAACCTGTTGCAATCCATGCAACTTCTGGGCGACGCGGCGTCGGCCTTCACCGACAATTGCGTCGCGGGCCTTCAGGCCGACGAGGCGCGCATCGACAAGCTGATGCGCGAATCGCTGATGCTGGTGACGGCGCTCGCGCCGACCATCGGCTACGACGCCGCCACCAAGGTCGCCAAGACCGCCCACAAGAACGGCACCACCCTGCGCGAGGAGGCGGTGAAGCTCGGCTATGTCGACGAGGCGACTTTCGACCGCGTGGTGCGGCCCGAGACGATGCTCGGCCCGCAATAGCGCCCGCGATTGACCGGTTCGCCGTCGCGCGGCACGGTTGCGCGCGAGGCGATGCGGGGAGGATCGGCGCATGAAGTGGCGGGGCCGTCGCACCAGCGACAACATCGCGGACGTTCGCGGATCGGGCGGGGGCATGCGGCGCGCGGGCGGGATCGGCGGGCTCGGCGTGATCCTGCTCTTCGTCGCCAGCATGATCTTCGGCGTCGATCTGACCGGGCTCGCCGGGCTGGTGGGCGGCGGCGCGCCGGCGCCGCAGAGCCAGAGCGGCCCCAACGTGATCGACGACGAGACGGAGGAATTCGTCGCCGTGGTGCTGGCCGACACCGAATCGGTCTGGACGCGCGAATTCGCCGAGCGCGGCGGGCGCTATGTCGAGCCGACGCTGGTGCTGTTCTCGGGCGCGGTGGCCTCGGCCTGCGGCTCGGCGAGTTCGGCGGTCGGGCCTTTTTACTGCCCCGGCGACCAGCGGGTCTATCTCGACACCGACTTCTTCGCGACGCTGGAGCGCGACCTCGGCGCGCGGGGCGAGTTCGCGCGCGCCTATGTGATCGCGCATGAAGTCGGCCACCATGTGCAGAACCTGATCGGCGTGATGGAGAAGACCATGGCCGCGCGGATGCGCCGATCCGAGGCGGAGGCCAACGCGATCTCGGTGCGCACCGAATTGCAGGCCGACTGCTTCGCCGGCGTCTGGGCGCGCGAGTTGCACGAACGCGAGGGCGTGCTCGAGCGCGGCGACATCGAATCGGCGCTGGATGCGGCGGCCCGCATCGGCGACGACGCGCTGCAACGGCGCAGCCAGGGCTATGTCGTTCCCGACAGCTTCACGCATGGCACGTCGGAGCAGCGCCGGACTTGGTTCTATCGCGGCTTCGAGACCGGCGAGATGGAGGCCTGCGACACCTTCGCAGCCGGCGCGCTGTGAGCCGGGGCCGATGACCGACGCTCCGATCAACCTGCGCCGGGCCCGCAAGGCCCGCGCCCGCGCCGAGGCCCGCGCGCAGGGCGACGCGAACGCGGCGGCGCATGGCGTGCCGAAGGCCGCGCGCGACGCGGCGTCGGCGCTGACCCGCCTCGCCGACCGGCGCCTCGACGGCGCAAGAGTCGAGGACGCGCCGGTCGCACGCCCGAAGGTCGAGGATGACCCGTCCTGACGACCCGAGGCCCCGCAAGGGCTCGCTCACCCTGTCGGGCCATCGCACATCGGTGACGCTGGAACCCGAGTTCTGGGAGGTGCTGCGCGAGATGGCGCGCGCGCGCGGCGCCTCGCTCAATGCGCTCGCCGCCGGGATCGACGCCGCCCGCCCCCCCGAGCAGGGCCTCGCCAGCGCGCTGCGGGTCGCCGCCCTGCGCTGGGTGCGGCAGGGCGCCGGGCCGGAGCCGCGACCGGGGCCGGGGCCGGGCTAGACGAGGCGGACGAAATCGTAGTTGCGATAGGAGTGGCGCGACCGCTTCACGCTGTCGCCGTCGCGGTCCTGCCCGGTTGTGTTGCCCTCGACCGTGCCGAACACGGCGTCGGCGACCGAGGTCACGAGACCCGTGTGGTTCCAGCTGGCGCCGGAGCGGCGCACGAACAGCCCGCCGATCGGCGTGCGCGCGGCGCGGCCCGCGCCGTCGCCCATCGTCTCGCCGTCGACGAAGCGCCCGTCGGCCTTGGCGTCGCGGGCGAGGTCGGCGACGCGAATCCGCCGCTTGAAGGGCGCCTCCATCCCCAGATCGCGGGCGGCCTGGGCCACGATGAAGCAGGCGAAGCCCGCGCACCACGCATGCGACTGGCCGTCCTCGCTCTGCTCGCCGCTCATGTAGAGACGGACCCACGGGCCGCGGTTGTTGCCGCCGATCTCGCGCGGCTTTTGCGCGACATGCGCCTGCGCGACCAGCACCGCCTGCTCGGCGAGGGACGGGCGCGCGCCGGGGCCGATCTCGGCTTCGGTGTCGAGCGCGGCGCGCATCGGCGCGGTCAGCAGCGCCCAGAGCTCCTCGTCGACTTCGCCGGTCTCGGGCAGCGCCGCGCGGCGCTGGAACTCCGCGACGGCGAGCGCGGTGGCGTCGCCGAACTCGCCGTCCACGACCAGAATCGGCCCGTGGAAGCTCAGCCATTCCTGAACCTTGCGGACTTTCGCCTTGTTCGCGGCGCTCTTGCGGCGACCGAGCCCCATGCCGAGCTGGATCGTCTCGCCGGCCTTCATCGGGAAATCGAGCTCGTCTGCGGCGTGGGGGAAGGGCGCGAGGTCGGGCGCGGGCGCGCGGGGCGCCGTCAGCGCCGAGGCCGGGCGCACCACCGCAGGCGCGCTTTTCGGCGTCTGGAGCACGTCGAGCTCGGCGAGGCGGCGCAGCAGCACGGCCACCCCGGCCTGCGCCGAGTCCGCGTCCGGATCGAACACGCCGTCGGCGACGAACCGACCGCGCGAATAGTAGGTGGAGCCCGACCACAGGAAGGGCGACCACAGGCCGCGCCGCCGATAGCCGAGGCCGTTCCAGCGCTCGGCCTGTTCGAGGGCGGCCCCGACGCTCCAGTCGCGCACGCCGTCGAGCCGGCCTTCGCCGGTCAGCGCGTCGGCGGCGCTCTCCTCCCAGGACATGCCGGGCCGCCAGCCGAACGGCCGGCCCGGCGGGTGGCGCACGGTCGGCGCGTCGAGCGGGTCGCCATTGTGCAGATGCCGGTTGAAGTTCTGCGACGCCTCCATCAGGTGCAGCGCGCCGACGAACCACCAGGGCGCGCCCGTGCGCGCTTCGACGGCGCGGTAGCGGGTTACGGCGTCGGGGCGCAGCAGGGCGCGGGCGGCGAGGTCGGCGCGCCCCTCCCAGTCCGGGCGGATCGCCATGGCCTTGAAGGCGGCGGCGTAGGCGTCGCGATCGGTCGGCGGGGACGCCGGCGCGGGCGGAGCCGCCGCCTGAGCCGGCGCAGACGGTTCGGACGGGGCGGATGCGGGCGAGGGCTCGGGCGCGGGCGAAGGCTGCGCCGGAGGCTCGACCGCCGCAGCCGGGGCCGTCTGGGTCGAGGCTTTCTCGGCCACCATGTCGAGTTCGGCGGCGGTGGCGCGGATGTCGTCGAGAAACATCCGGTCGACGGAGCGTTCGAGATCGGCCAGCGCCCGCTCGAGCTGCGCCGAGGCGGCGTTGAGCGCCAGCGCCTGGCTCGCCAGATCGGCCAGCGCCATGTTCGCGGCGATGCGGGCGAGCGGCGAGACGATCTCGGCGAAGATGCGGTCGCCCGCCGCGTCGTCGCCCGCG
This sequence comes from Rubrimonas sp., assembly GCF_036788415.1. Classification (NCBI taxonomy): domain Bacteria; kingdom Pseudomonadati; phylum Pseudomonadota; class Alphaproteobacteria; order Rhodobacterales; family Paracoccaceae; genus Rubrimonas; species Rubrimonas sp. The sequence continues at coordinate 9,327 of NZ_DAIQNN010000034.1, forward strand.
GCGCGGGCGGCGCGCAGCTCGGCCCGCGCGGCGGCGATCACCCGATTGACCGATTGCAGCGCGCTCATCCCGCCTCCCTCCCGTCCGCTTCCCCACTCAGGGCGCGCCGCCCGCGAGCGCCCGACGCGCCCCGCGCGCCGTGACGGCCAGCGTCTCGCTCGCCGCCAGAACCCCCGCGACGCCGACGGCGTCGGTCGAGCCGGCCGCGGCGGCCGCGCTCGCCAGCGCGGCGCGGCTGGCGTCGAGCAGCACCACCCAATGCGCCATCAGCCGCCGCAGCGACCGCAATTCGTCGATCTCGGCGGGCGAAAACTCGCGCCCGCTCGGATCGGCGAACACGTCGTCGCGCAGCTTCTGGGCCAGCGCGGCGAAGATCGGCGCGGTCGCGTCGCGCGTCTGCGACAGGATCGCCGCCATCGCATCCGCGTTCTCCAGCAGCCGGTCGCGGAACTGCGCCCGCGCCGCCAGCGCGAGGCCGCCTTCGGCGAAGGGCGCGAGCGCGCCGACCGCCGCATTGACCGCCGCCGCAGGCGGCGTCGCGCCGACTGCGCCCGCCGCCTCGATCCCGAGCGCCCCGAGCCGACCCAGCCGTCCCGCCATCGCCTCCGCCGTCTCGCCGTTCGACAGCGCCGCCAGCGCGTCGGTGTAGGCCCCGACCGCCCGGATCGCGCGCCGGAACGCCGCCGTGGAGGGCGGATCGACGGCCTCGACCAGATAGGGGGCCTCGTCGGGGGCGAAGGCGCCGAACGCCGGATCGAACGGGTTCGCGCGGGCGTGCAGGGCGCGCTCCGCCACGGCGAGGCGGTCGAGGATCGCCTCGCCGGTCGATTGCGCCTCGGCGTAGGCCGCCCGATAGGCCGCGAACTCGGCGACGCCGCGCGTGCTGGCGCAGCCGGTCAGGACCACCAGAGCGAGAGCGAGACCGAGCGCGCGCAGCATGGGCGATACCCCCGGAACAATATGCGCATATTAAGGTAAACTATTTCCATCGGCGCGCGAAGCGTTGAATTGGAAAGGATTTTGCTGCACTGCGGCGGGCCGGTCCGCGCGCTTGCGCGGCCTGGCGGAGAGAAGATGCGCGGCGCGCGCCTCCGATCCGCGCTCAGCGCGCCGCCCGCTCGATCCAGTCATGGACGAAACCGAGCTTGGCGCGGATCGGGGCGGTCAGCACGAAGGGATAGAGGTCGGCCAGCCCCATCGCGCGGTTGACGTGGTTGAGCGCCACGCCGAGTTCGGCGGCGGCGTCGAGCAGCGCGTCGAGCGGGCAGGGCGCGTAGGGGTCGAAGCCGCCGCCGCCGGCGGTCACGAGGGCGGGCGCGCGCAGGCCCGCGCGCGCGGCGCTGTCGCAGATCTCCACCAGATGGAGGTAATGCGCGAACGTCTCGGCCCAGTCCTCGTGCGGATGGGCGGCGGCGTAGGCGGTCAGGAAGCCGGGCGGCGGCGGGTCGTCGTCTCCCGACCCCGGATGGCGCGCGTAATGCGCTTCGAGCGCGGCGGCGTAATCGGCGCGCTCGTCGCCGAACAGCGCGCGGAACGCCTCGGGAAAACCGGGCGCCGCGGCCAGCCGGTCGAAGACGAAATGGCCAAGTTCGTGGCGGAAGTGGCCGATCATGGTGCGATACCGCTCGGCGAGCCGGGCCCGGCGCGCCTCGCGCACCGCCGGGTCGGCTTCGGCGACGTTGATGGTCACCACGCCCGCCGCATGGCCCATGGTGACGCCGTCGCCGCCGGTCTCGGCGAGCATGTCGAAGACGGGCGGCGCGTGCGGGTCGGCCTCGGTGAAGAAGCCCCAGCGCATCAGATTGGCGATCACGCGGCGTTTGGCGTCCTCGGCGTCGGCCCAGAGTTCGGCGGCGTCGGGAATGCCGGTGTCGGGGACGGTGCGCGTCATTGCGCAGGACAGGCAGAGGGCGCCGGGTTCGGGCGCGCGCCACTGGCAGGCGATGGCGGCGCGGTTGGCGCAGGGGGCGACGTCGGGGCCGAGCGTCAGGAAGGCGCGCCGCCGCGGGTCGAAGGCGAGTTCGGCGCCGCACAGGCAGCGCGCATTGCGAAAGAACAGGGCGGCCCCGCAGGCGGGGCAGCGGAAGAGCTCCATGATCCGCCCCCGCTTATGGTCAGAGCCCGGCGACTTCCGCGGCGACCTGCGCCGCCGATTTCCGCCCGCGCTCGGTTGCGCTCTTGAGCTGCCCGCAGGCGGCGAGGATGTCCTGGCCGCGCGGCGTGCGCACGGGGCTGGCGTAGCCCGCGCGGTTGACGATCTCGGCGAAGGCCTCGATGCGCTCCCAGCTGGAGCGCTCGAAGGCGGCGCCCGGCCAGGGGTTGAAGGGGATCAGGTTGATCTTGGCGGGGATGCCGGCGATCAGCTTCACCAGCCGCTTGGCGTCGGCGTCGCTGTCGTTGACGTCCTTCAGCATCACATATTCGAAGGTGATGCGCTCGGAATTGGACAGGCGCGGATAGGCGCGGCAGGCGGCCAGAAGCTCGGCGATCGGCCATTTGCGGTTGATCGGCACCAGCTTGTCGCGCACCTCGTCCGTGGTGGCGTGCAGCGAGATGGCGAGCAGCGCGCCGATCTCCTCGCCCGCCCGCCCGATCATCGGCGCGACCCCGGAGGTGGACAGCGTGATCCGCCGGCGCGACAGTGACAGCCCCTCGCCGTCCATCGCCACTTGCATCGCGTCGCGCACGCCCTCGAAATTGTAGAGCGGCTCGCCCATGCCCATGAGCACGACGTTGGACAGGAGCCGCCTCTCCGGCGGGCGCTCGCCTGCGACGGGCCATTCGCCGAGATCGTCGCGGCAGACGAGGATCTGGCCGACGATCTCCGCCGGCGTCAGGTTGCGCACCAGAACCTGAGTTCCGGTATGGCAGAACGAGCAGGTCAGCGTGCAACCGACCTGGCTTGAGATGCAGAGCGTGCCGCGATCTTCCTCGGGAATGTAGACGGTTTCGACCTCATGGCCGCCCTCGATGCGCAGCAGATATTTGCGCGTGCCGTCGGCGGAGAGCTGGCGGGCGACGATTTCGGGGCGCGAGATGCGGAAATTCTCCGACAGAAAGCGCCTGAACTCCTTCGACAGGCTCGTCATTTCGGAGAAGTCGCGGACCCCGCGCTGGTAGAGCCAGCCCCAGAGCTGCTGGGCGCGCATGCGCAACTGCCGCTCCGGCGCGCCGGCCGCCAGCAGCGCCGCTTCGAGCTGCTCCCGCGTCAGGCCGATCAGATTGGGCGGACCCGCCGGGACGAGCCGGCGCAGCGCCGCCGTCTCCGGCAGGAGCGGCGCGGGGATGCGCGCAGACGCGCCCGGATCGGATGGCGTCACTTGCACAGCGCGGCGGCCTGATCGAGCGCGGCGGTGAAGCCGAGCAGCGAGAAGGTGTCGATGGTGGTGGTGCCGCGCGCCGAGACGCCGGTCGCCACGGCCTCCACGCCGCGCTTCATCGAGGCGACCACGCGGGCGTCGTCGGCGGGCTGGCTCCAGGCGGTGTCGTTCTCGACGAACAGCGCGAAGCTGTCGGAGCCGATGTCGAGACGCACTGTGCTGTCGGGCTTGAGCGGGTAGCCGACGACGAGGCTGACTTCGTCGCGCACGTTCTGCGCCGGACGATTGGCGACCATCAGATAGATGTCGCCCCGGCTGGCGTCGACGCGGGCGCCGCCGCGCCGGGCCTCCCATTTCTTCGGCTTGGACACGATCCAGCACACGCGCTCGGCACCCTCGCCGACGGCGAAGACGCTCCAGTCGCGCTGAGCGCCGGCGCGCTCGTGCTCGGTCTGCGCCATCGCCGGCGCGCTCGACAGCGCGATCGCCGCCGCACATGCCGCCGTCGCGACGCTCCGCGCGAATTTCGTTCCCAGCATTCGTTCCGCTCCAGCCGCAATCCGCATGAGGCGCGCGCGCACGACCGGCGCGCGCGATCCTGTTTTCTCAGGATCGATTACCTCCTAATCTAGTCTGAAAGCAGGCGCTTGCGCCAGTCCGGCCGGGCCGGCCGCCGCAGTTCCGCCCTCTTGCCGTTGGAAATTCCCACGCTGTGACAGAGTTCTCCGATCTCGACGGCGCTTCCGACGCCGCCGGCGCGCCGGCCCCCGCGACCGACGAGGCGTTGCTCGCCCGCATCGCCGCGCGCGACCGCGACGCTTTCGCCGAGCTGTTCCGCCGATATGCGGGCCGGGTGAAGGGGTTCCTGATTCGCAGCGGCTTCCCCGCCGCAGAAGCCGACGAGGCGGCGCAGGAGGTCATGCTTTCGGTCTGGCGCCGCGCAGACAGCTTCGATCCCGCCCGCGCCGGCGCCGCCACATGGATCTACGCCGTCGCCCGCAACCGCCGCGTCGACATGCTGCGCCGCCGCAGACCCGAGCCCGACCCCGAGGACCCGCTGTTCCGCCCCGACCCCGACCCGGCCGGCGAGGCGACGCTCGCCGCAGCCGACCGCGACCGCGCCGTGCGCGCGGCGCTGGTCGAGCTGACCGCCGATCAGGCGCAGGTGGTGCGGCTCGCCTTCTATGACGGGCTGTCGCATTCGGAGATCGCCGCGATGCTCGACACGCCGCTCGGAACGGTCAAATCGCGGCTGCGGCTCGCCATGACGCGGCTGAGAGGCGCGCTCGGGCCGGGCTTCGCGGCGGAGCTGCGCGACGGCTGACGCGGCGGCGGCGGGGCGATCGACAGTTCGGCGAAGCAACGCTGGGTTGAGAATCCTTGGCGACACACGCGCCCGGGCGCCACCGAGCGGCCGTATTCTAACCCATCTTTAACCCGGCCGGAGGCTTTCTGCTCGGGAAGTGTGAACCGCCCGGACTGCGGAGAGGCCGAACATGTACGAGGGCGATGCGACCGATCAGGCGGCGCTTGTCGATCGCGAGATGCTGCGGGCGCTGCGCGACGCGCTCGGCGGCGGGGTCGACATGCTGGTGGACAAGGCGGGCCAGGTCGTCGAGGACCGTCTGCGCAGCCTGTCGGAGCTCGATCCCGTCGGCGACCCGGAGGCCTGCGCGCGGATCGCCCACGAGATCGGCGGCGTCTCGGGCCAGATCGGGCTGAAGCGGCTGTCGCAGCAGGCGTTGGCCTTCGAGCACCGGCTGCGCGGCGGCGAGACCGACGGCGCGCGCGAGACCATCGCCGCCATCGGCGACACGGCGCGGAACTCGCTGGCCGAAATCCGCGCCGTCTGACTGCGCGCCGTCTCGCCTCCGCCGGGCCTTTCGGCGGGCGCGCAAGCCTTGTAGCGTCGGACGCAGCACCGCTTCCGCGCGCCCGAGGTCTCTCATGCGATCGCTTCTCGACAGCGCTGACGCCCCGGCGACGCCGCTTCATCTGGTGGAGCCCGCCGACATGGCGGCCATGCGCGAGGCGCTCGACCCCGCCGCCTGGCGCTGGATCGCGGCGCAGGGGTTTTCCGGCGCGCTCGGCGACGTCGCCTGCGCCCCCGACGCTGCGGGCGCGCCCGCCGTCGCGCTGATCGGCTGGGGCGACGCGGCGGCGCGCGCGCGCGGGCGCTTCCACCTCGCCGCGGCCGTCGCGCGCCTGCCCGAGGGGGTCTATCGCATCGAAACCGAGTTGAGCGCCGACGCGAAGGACGAGGCGGCGCTGGGCTGGGCGCTCTCCGCCTACCGCTTCGCGCGGCGCGGCGAGACGGCGTCGCCCAGCGGGGCCGAGCGCAGGCTGGTCGTGGCCGATCCGGCGCGGCGCGCGCGCGCCGCCGACATCGCCGAAGCTGTCGCGATGGGGCGCGACCTCGTCAATGCGCCGGCCAACGAACTCGGCCCCGCCGAACTCGACGCCGCGGCCCGCGCGCTGGCCGCCCGCTTCGGCGCGACGGTGGAGACGGTCGAGGGCGAGGCGCTGCTGTCGGCGAACCTGCCGTTGATCCATGCGGTGGGGCGCGCAGGCGCGCAGGCCCCGCGGCTGATCGATCTGCGCTGGGGGCGCGCGGACGCGCCCTCGGTCTCGCTCGTCGGCAAGGGGGTGTGCTTCGACACGGGCGGGCTCGACCTCAAGCCGGCCTCGAACATGCGGCTGATGAAGAAGGACATGGGCGGCGCTGCGGCGGCGCTGGCGCTGGCGCAGATGATCATGGCGCGGCGGCTGGACCTGCGGCTGCGCGTGCTGATCCCGGCGGTCGAGAACGCGGTGTCGGCGCTCTCGTTCCGCCCGGGCGACATCCTGCCCTCGCGCAAGGGCCTGACGGTCGAGGTCTCCAACACCGACGCCGAGGGGCGGCTGGTGCTGGCCGACGCGCTGGCGCTGGCCTGCGAGGAAAGGCCCGGTCTGCTGATCGACTTCGCGACGCTGACCGGGGCGGCGCGGGTCGCGCTCGGCCCCGATATTCCGGCGCTGTTCACCGACGACGAGGCGCTGGCGGCGGAGCTTCTGGCGGCGGGGGCGAAGGCGCGCGACCCGCTGTGGCGGCTGCCGCTCTGGCCGCCCTACGAGGCGGAGGTCGCCTCGCCGGTCGCCGATCTCGACAACGCGCCCGAAGGCGGGTTCGCGGGCGCGATCACGGCGGCGCTGTTTCTCAAGCGCTTCGCCGAGGGCGCGCCGTCCTGGGCGCATGTCGACCTGTTCGCCTGGACGCCGAAGCCCCTGCCGGGCCGGCCCAAGGGCGGCGAAGTCCAGGCGGCGCGGGCCGTCTTCGCGGCTCTGGAGGCGCGGCATGGCTGAGGCGCTGCGCGACCCCCGCCTGACGCCCGCCCGTCCCGACCTCGCCGCCGAGCATCTGCGCGGAGAGGTCGAGGCGGCGCGCTACGCCGCGCCGCGCCGGCTGCGGGTCGCCGTCGCGGCCTGCCCGGTGACCGCGGCGCCCGACCCCGAAGCGCCGATGACGACCCAGCTCCTGTTCGGCGAGCGCTTCGCCGCCTATGAGGCGACGGCGGGCTGGGTGTGGGGGCAGTGCGAAGGCGACGGCTATGTCGGCTACGCCCCCGACAGCGGCTTCGCCGCCGATGACGGGCCCGCCCCGGAATGGCGCGTCCGCGCGCTGCACGCGCTCGTCTATTGCGCGCCGGACCTCAAGTCGCGCCCGGTCGCGGCGCTGCCTTTCGGCGCGCGCGTCGCTGCGTCGCCGGCGGGGGCGAAGTTCCATGCGCTCGATCAGGGCGGGTTCGTCCCTTCGGTCCATCTCGCCCCGGCGGATGCGGTCGCGCCGGATTGGGTGGCGGTCGCCGAGACGTTTCTCGGCGCGCCCTATCTCTGGGGCGGGCGCAGCGCGGCGGGGATCGACTGTTCGGGGCTCGTGCAGGTGGCGCGGCAGGCGGCGGGCTTCGCCTGCCCGCGCGACAGCGACATGCAGCGCGCGGCGCCGGGGCGCGACGTGCGGGCGATGCGGCGGGGCGACCTCGTCTTTTGGCGCGGCCATGTCGGCGTGATGGTCTCGCCGACGCGGATGCTGCACGCCAACGCGCATCACATGGCCGTCGCTGTCGAGCCACTGGACGGCGCGGCGGCCCGGATCGCTGCGCAGGGCGGCGGCGAAATCCTCGCAATGCGGCGCTGGGCCTGAGGAGCGCGCCCCGTCAGCTCTCCTCGCCGAAGCGGTCGGCGACGAGCGCGTCGAGCGCCTCCATCAGCGCCTTTGCCTGCGGGCCGCGCGTCTCGACGGCGATGGCGCTGTCCTTGCAGGCGGCGAGCATCAACAGCCCCATGATCGAGCCGCCGTCGACCTCCATCCCGTCCTTGCCCACGGTCGCGCAGGCGTCGAAGCGCTCGACCGTCTCGACGAACTTGGCGGAGGCGCGCGCGTGCAGCCCCTTGGCGTTGACGATGCGCAGACGGCGCCGCAGCGGCGCGGCGAGGGCGGGGCGGTCGACGCTCACCCGCCCAGCATCCGCTTCGCGCCGTCGATGTATTTCCGGCCCGATTCGAGCGCGGCCTCGATGGCCTCGGCGACCGGGCGGTCGCGCATCTTGGCGAGCTTGACCAGAAGCGGCAGGTTGGCGCCGTAAACCACTTCGACCGTGTCGCGCGCCATCGCGCCGATGGCGAGGTTGCAGGGCGTGCCGCCGAACATGTCGGTCACCACGACCACCCCGTCGCCTTCGTCGACCTGATCCACAGCGGCGTTGATCTCGGCCTGCTTGGCGCGCAGATCGTCGGAAGGGCCGGTCGAGACGGCGAGCGCCTGCGGCTGCGGACCGACCACATGCTCGGTCGCGGCGAGCAGTTCGCGCGCCAGTCCGCCATGGGCGACGACGACGAGGCCGATCATGCCTGCGCTCCGGACTCGGCGGCGGCGTCGTCGGGGGGTCGGCGCTCCAGTTCGCGGTGTCGCAGCGTCACGCGCCATCCCTCCGAAACGAGCCTCTTCGCCAGCCGCTCCGCCAGCGCGACCGAGCGGTGCCGGCCGCCGGTGCAGCCGAGACCGATCCCGAAATAGGCCTTACCCTCGCGCTTGTAGGCGGGCAACAGCATCAGGACCAGTTCGGCCAGCCGGTCGAAGAAGGGCGCGCAGAGAGGGTCCCGCGCCACATAGGCGGCGACTTCCGCGTCGCGCCCGTCCCTCGGGCGCAGCTCGGGCTCCCAATGCGGATTGCGCAGGAAGCGCACGTCCATGACCATGTCTGCCTCGCGCGGGGCGCCGCGCTTGTAGGAGAAGGACTGCACGGAGACGACCAGCCCCAGCCCGTCGCCGCGCGACAGCCGCGCCTGGACTTCGGCCTTCAGCTGGTGCGGCGTCAGCGCCGTGGTGTCGATCACCAGATCGGCGCGGTCGCGCAGCGCGCCGAGCAGATCGCGCTCGCGCGCGACGCCGGTCGCCGCGTCCTCGGCGGGGGCGATGGGATGGCGACGGCGGGTCTCGGCGTAGCGCGCGATCAGCGCCTCGTCGGCGGCGTCGAGAAAGACCAGCGAGGGCGCGACGCCCGGCGCGCGCCGCAGCGCCTCGACGGTTTCGATCAGCCCTTCGGTCGAGAAGCCCCGGCCATGCGCGGCGACCCCGAGCGCGAGCGGGCGGCCCGAAGGCGCCTCCGCCAGCCGCGGGATCAGCGCGAGCGGCAGATTGTCGACGGTCTCCCAGCCGCGATCCTCGAGCGCGCCGAGCGCCGTGCTGCGCCCCGCGCCCGAAAGGCCGGTCACAAGCACGATCTCCAGCGGCGCTTCGGTCATCGGCGTGCTCCGGCGCCGCGTCAGGGCGGCGGCGCGTCGGGGTCGAGCGGCGGGCCCCAACGCAGCGCCGCGGCGATCGCGGCGGGGCGAAGGGGTTCCGAACGGGACAATAGCGGGACTGGCGCGCCGAGCAATGTCAGGCTGCGCGCAGGCGGAGACCGGCCCTCCGGCGCCGCGTCGAGATCGAGCGCGAGCGCCACCGCCGCCTCGGGCAGGAAGGGCATGCGCAGGATCCCCAATCCGCGCGCCTCGATCATCCCTTCGAGCGCATGCGGCGCGCGCGCGAAAAGCGCGCCGCCGCGCCGCTCCAGCGCCACGCGGTCGTCGGCGACGAGGGTGGCGCCGAGCGCGATCAACTCCAGCGCCAGCGTGGACTTCCCGGCGCCGGAGCGACCGAGGATCAGCAGCCCCCGCCCCTCCAGCGCGACGCAGGAGGCGTGCCGCGTCGGCGCGCTCATTGCGGCAACTCGACCGTGAAACGCGCGCCGCCGCCGGCCTCTCCCGCATTCCCCGCGTCCTCGACGCGGATGCGCCCGCCATGCGCCGCGACGATCTGGCGCGAGATCGACAGGCCGAGCCCGGAATGGTCGCCGAAGCCCTCGCCGTCGGGCCGTTCGGTCCAGAATCGCTCGAAGATCGCCTCGCGCCGGTCGGGCGGCACGCCGGGCCCCTGATCCTCGACGCAGACCCGCGCCCAGCCCGACCCGCCCCGCGCGGCGCGCAGCCGCACCAGCCCTCCGGGCGGCGAGAACGACACGGCGTTGTCGGCCAGATTGACGAAGACCTGCCCGAGACGCGATTCGAGCCCTTTGACCGTCAGCCCCGCCGCCGGCGCCTCGACCTCCACCCGCACGCCGCGCAGGTCGGCTCGGGCCTGCGCAATCTCGGCGACAGTCCGCAGGAGCGGCCCCAGATCGACCGGCTCCATCGTCTCGCGCGCCAACTCCGCGTCGAGCCGCGAGGCGTTTGAGATGTCGGTCACCAGCCTGTCGAGACGGCGCACGTCATGCGCGATCACCGCCATGAGCCGCGCCTGCGCGCCGGCGTCGGAGGTGCGCCGCAGCGACTCCACCGCCGAACGCAGCGAGGTCAGCGGGTTCTTGATCTCATGTGCGACGTCCGCCGCGAAGCGCTCGATCGCGTCGATCCGGTCGTAGAGCGCGTCGGTCATCCGCCGCAGCGCCCCCGACAGCCGCCCGATCTCGTCGCGCCGGTCGGTGTAGTCGGGAAACCGGACGCGGCCCGTGTCGAGCGCGCGCGGCCCGGCCCCGTCGGCGGTCTCGGCGGCGTCGGACAGGCGGCGCAGCGGCAGGGCGATGGCGCCGGCCAGCCACAGCGACAGCGCCGCCGTGACCGCCAGCGCCACGAGGCCCACGCGCAGGATCGCGATGCGCTCGGCCCGCACGATGGCGTCGATGTCGCCGCCTTCGGTCGAGACCACCAGCGCCCCGAGCACCGCCTTGAAGCGCTGCACCGGAAGCGCGACCGAGACGATGAGCTCGCCCTCGCTGTTGACGCGCACCGATCTGGTGGCGCGGCCCCGCAGCGCCTCGTAGACCGCGATCTCGGTCGAGACGCCGGCGATCTCGGTCTCGCGATAGAGCTCGCGCGGCCCCTCCAGCAGCGCCGCCGCCTCCCCGTACCAGCCTTCCAGGACGCCGAGCAGCGTTTCAGGCGCCGCGCCGGCAGGCGGCAGGTCCTCGGTCTCGACCGGGGCGGCGCCGGCGCTGAAGCTGCGCGTGTCGCCGGTCAGCCGCCCGCCGAGATCGTAGATGCGCGCCCGCACCCCCGCCGGCTGGGCGAGGCGGCGCAACACGGCGTTGGCGCGCACCGGGTCGAAGCCGAGGCGCCCCGCCGGCGCGCCCGCCGCCTCCGCCACCACAGTGGCGAGGATCGCGCCCTGCGTGTCCAGCGCCTGCATGCGCAGTTCGATCAGCCCTTCGCGGAACTGGTTGAGCCAGAGCGCCCCGCCCACCAGCACGCCGAGCCCGATCGCATTGATGAAGACGATGCGGCGTCGGATCGACGCTGTAGGCGACAGACGCCAGCGCCCGCGCTGCGCGGCCCCCCCGACCGTCTCGCGCCCGGCGACGGGGGCCGCGCCGGCCTCGGCGGCGTCCCTGGGCAAGACGGCTCAACCCTCCTTGAAGCGGTAGCCCACGCCGTAGAGCGTCTCGATGGCGTTGAAATCGGAGTCGGCGGCGCGCAGCTTCTTCCGGATGCGCTTGATGTGGCTGTCGATGGTGCGGTCGTCGACATAGACTTCGTCGTCATAGGCCACGTCCATCAGCTGGTCGCGGCTCTTGACGACGCCGGGGCGCTGCGCGAGCGCCCGCAGGATCAGGAATTCGGTGACTGTCAGGCTGACCGGCTCGCCGCCCCAGCGCGCCTCGTGGCGGATCGGGTCCATCGAGAGCTTGCCGCGCGCGATGGGCTTGTCGTCCTCGGACCGCTCGCCCTCGCCCGCCGCCTCTCGCCGGCGCAGCACCGCGCGGATGCGCTCGACCAGCAGGCGCTGCGAGAACGGCTTGCGGATGTAGTCGTCGGCGCCCATGCGCAACCCGAGCACCTCGTCGATCTCCTCGTCCTTGGAGGTGAGGAAGATCACCGGCATGTCGGATTTCAGCCGCAGTCGGCGCAGCAGCTCCATGCCGTCGAGCCGCGGCATCTTGATGTCGAGCACGGCGAGGTCGGGCGGGTTGCGCCCGAACTCCGCCAGCGCCGCCACGCCGTCGGTGAAGGCGCGCACGTCGAAGCCTTCGGCCTCCAAAGCGATGGAGACCGAAGTCAGAATGTTGCGGTCGTCGTCGACCAGCGCGATGGCGGGCATGGGCGGCACTCCTCCGGCGCGAGCCTACGCGCCGCGCCCGATTGCGGCAATCGCGCGACAATCGGGCGGAAGCTGGGCCGCACCGCGGCGCCGTCGCGTCGGCCTCCCAAAACGGCGACGCAAGAAAATTGCGCTGAGGCGGACGATTCACCACCTCTTCGACTTTCCGCATTGCAGCAAGCGGGGTATGCAGACGCATGTCAACACGACGTGACGATTCGCCCCGTGGGCCATTGGCGACCCGCAGCGGGGCCGTGGGGGAGCGACAAGCATGGACACCGGCGCAGTGAATTCCGCGATGCGGCTTGAAGATCAGGGGATCCGGGGCCTCAAGGCGGCGCATTACAACCTGCTCGAACCGGCGCTGGTCGAGGCTGCGCTCGCCCGCGGCGAGGGCGCGCTCGGCCAGGGCGGGGCCTTGATGGTGTCAACCGGGCAGCACACCGGTCGCTCGCCCAAGGACAAGCACGTCGTGCGCTGCGCACTCACCGAAAAGACGATCTGGTGGGAGAACAACCGCCCGATGACGCCGGACGCCTTCGAGCGGCTGCGCGCCGACATGGTCGCCCATCTCGAAGGCGCCGAGGTCTTCGCGCAGGACCTCTACGCCGGCGCCGACCCCGAGCACCGTCTGAGCGTGCGGCTGGTCACCGAACTCGCCTGGCACGCGCTGTTCAACCGCCACATGCTCCGCCGCCCGGCGCAGGACGAGCTTGCGACCTTCCTGCCCGACTACACGCTGATCAACTGCCCGAGCTTCAAGGCCGACCCCGAGCGCCATGGCTGCCGCTCGGAGACGGTGATCGCCATGTGCTTCGAGCGCAAGCTGATCCTCGTCGGCGGCACCTCCTATGCGGGCGAGAACAAGAAGTCGATCTTCACGCTGATGAACTACGTGCTGCCCGAAAAGGGCGTGATGCCGATGCATTGCTCGGCCAATCACGCCATCGGCGACACGGGCGACGCCGCAGTCTTCTTCGGCCTGTCGGGCACCGGAAAGACGACGCTGTCGGCCGACCCCGGCCGCACCCTGATCGGCGACGACGAGCATGGCTGGTCGGATGACGGGCTCTTCAACTTCGAGGGCGGCTGCTACGCCAAGACCATCAACCTCTCCGCCGAGGCCGAGCCCGAAATCTACGCGACCACGACGAAATTCGCGAGCGTGGTCGAGAACATGGTGTACGACCCCTACACCCGCGCGCTCGATTTCGAGGATGCGAGCCTGACGCAGAACACCCGCGTCGCCTATCCGCTGCCCTACATCTCCAACGCCTCCGCGACCGGCCTCGCCGGCAAGCCGCGCACGCTGGTGATGCTGACCTGCGACGCCTTCGGCGTGCTGCCGCCGATCGCCCGGCTGACGCCGGCGCAGGCGATGTATCACTTTCTGTCGGGCTTCACCGCCAAGGTCGCCGGGACCGAGAAGGGCGTCACCGAGCCCGAGCCGACCTTCTCGACCTGCTTCGGCGCCCCCTTCATGCCGCGCCGCCCCGACGTCTACGGCGCGCTGCTGCGCGACCGCATCGCCCGCGACGGCGCGACCTGCTGGCTGGTCAACACCGGCTGGACCGGCGGCGCCTACGGGACCGGAAAGCGCATGCCTATCAAGGCGACGCGGGCGCTGCTGACCGCCGCGCTCGACGGCTCGCTGGCGCAGGCGGAGTTCCGGTCCGATGCGAATTTCGGCTTCGACGTGCCGACGCATGTGCCTGGGATCGACGACGCGCTGCTCGATCCGCGCCGCACCTGGGCGAACCCGGACGCCTATGACGCGCAGGCGCTGAAGCTCGTGAAGATGTTCGTCGACAATTTCGCGCAGTACGAGCCGCATGTCGGAGCGGACGTGAAGGCGGCGGCGCTGGTCGCGGCCTGACCTCTGCGGCGCGCGCGGGCTTGACCCCGCGCGCAGCGCCCTGCATCCCCGCGCGGGAAGCGCGGAGGCTTGGCATGGCGGCGACATTCGCAGTGGCGGCGGGCTCGAAGCTGGCCGCGCAGGCGGCGGGCGAGGTGCTGCGCGAAGGCGGTTCGGCGGTGGACGCGGTGATCGCCGGGGCGCTGGCGGCCTGCGTGGCCGAGCCGGTGCTCGCCTCGCCGATGGGCGGCGGCTTTCTGATGGTCCGCCCGCGGGACGGGCCGGCCAGGCTGCTCGACTTCTTCGTCCAGACGCCGCGCCGCAAGCGCTCCGCAGCGGAGGTCGATCTGCGCGGGATCGACGCGGATTTCGGGCCGGCGACGCAGGGTTTCTCCATCGGCGCGGGCGCGATCGCCTGCCCGGGGGCGGCGGCGGGCCTGTGGGAGGCGCACCGCGCCCATGGCCGCGCGCCGTTTCGCGACCTCGCAGCGCCGGCAGTCGAGGCGGCGGCGCGCGGGACGGCGCTCGAGCCCTTCCAGACGCAGGTTCTGGGGATCGTCGCGCCGATCTATCTCGCCAGTCCCGAGGCGCGCGCGACCTTTTGCGCAGGCGGGGACCGCACGCCCGACGCCGGCGCGACCTACGCCAATCCGGCGCTCGCCGATCTGCTCGAGACCTTCGCCGCCGAGGGCGCGCGCTTCATGCAGCAGGGCGAGCCTGCAGCGGCGCTGGCCGAACTGTGCCGCGCCGGAGGACATCTGACGCGCGAGGACATGGCCGCCTACGCCCCGGTCTGGCGCGAACCGATGCGCGTCGGGCGCGGGCGGGCGCGGCTGCATCTCAACCCCGCGCCGGCGGCGGGCGGCGCGCTGGCGGCGCTGATTCTCGCGCTGGCGGAGCCGGGCGCCTCGCCGCAGTTGCTGGCGCGCGCGATGGCGGCGGCGGCGCAGGGGCGGCGTCTGTCCGGGCTCGACGCCGACGCGGAGGCGGGCGTTCGCAGGCTCGCCGATCCGGCGCTGCTGGCGCAGCTGCGCGCGGCGCTGCGCCATCCGCCCGCGCGGCGCGGCACGACCAACATTTCGGCGGTGGACGGGCGCGGCTTCGGCGCGGCGCTGTCGCTGTCGAACGGCGAGGGCTGCGGGCTGATCGCGCCGGGGACGGGCGTCATGCCCAACAACATGCTCGGCGAGGCGGATCTGGTCCCCGAGCCGCTCGGATGGACGCCGGACGTTCGGCTGTCCTCGATGATGGCGCCGACGGCGGTCGAGTGGCCCGACGGGCGGCTGGCGATGCTCGGCTCTGGCGGCTCGAACCGCATCCGCAGCGCGATGGCGCAAGTTCTGATGCGGCTGATCGACGACGGCGCGCCGCCCGAGGACGCCGTCGCCGCGCCCCGCCTGCATGTCGAGGGCGGCGCGCCCCCGACACTCGATTTCGAGGACGCCTTCCCCGAGGTCGACCGCGCCGCCCTGCTGGAGGACTGGCCCGAGGCGACCGTCTGGCCCGAGCCGTCGATGTTCTTCGGCGGCGCGCATGTCGCGATGCGCGACGCGCGCGGCGGAGCGTCGGCGGCGGGCGATCCGCGTCGGGCGGGCGCCGCTGCGGTCGGGTGAGCGGCGGCGGCCCGTTTGAATCGCCGGCGCCGCTCCGCTAGCGTGCCGCCCATGACGCGCCGCATCGAGACCGAGGACGACATCGCCGAGGGCTGCGCCTGGCTCGCCCGCGCCGACGCGGCGATGGGGCGCGCGCTGGACGCAGCCGGCCCGCCGCCGCTGCGCCGTCGCCCGCACGGCTTCACGGGGCTTCTGCGGATCGTGACCGGCCAGCAGCTTTCGGTCGCCGCCGCCGACGCCGTGTGGCGGCGGCTGGAGGCGGCGGGGCTGACCGCGCCCGAGGCGCTCGCCGACGCCTCCGACGCGGCGATCCGGGCCTGTGGATTGTCTGCGGCGAAACTCCGCTGCGCCCGCGCGCTCGCGGCCGCCGGACTCGACTACGACAAGCTGCGCGAGGCCCCCGAGGCGGAGGCCGTCGCCGCTCTGACGGCGCTTCCCGGCGTCGGTCCGTGGACCGCCGAAATCTACCTGATGTTCTGCGAGGGCAGGCCCGACGTTTTCGCGCCCGGCGATCTGGCGCTGCAGGAGGGGGCGCGGCTGCTCTGCGGTCTCGACGCCCGCCCGGCCCCGCGCGCGCTCGGCGACATGGCGTCGCGCTGGTCGCCGTGGCGGGCGGTGGCGGCGCGCGCGCTCTGGGCCTATTACGCCCATGCCAAGGGCCGGGAGGGAGTCGCCGAATGACGCTGAGAACGAGACGCCGGGACGCCGCGTCGGGGCGGACGAAGTCGCTCGCCGTGCTGCTGCACGGCTATGGCGCCGACGGGGCGGACCTGATCGGGCTGGCCGACATGCTCGCCCCCGCGCTGCCCGACACCGTCTTCATCGCCCCCGACGCGCCACAGCGCTGTTCGGTCAACCCCATGGGATATCAGTGGTTTCCGATCCCGTGGATCGACGGCTCCTCCGAGGCCGCGATGCAGGCGGGGTTCCGCGCCGCCGCCGCGACCCTCGACGCCTGGCTGTCTGAGACCATCGTCGCCGAAGGTCTGACGGCGGCGCGGACGGCGCTGCTCGGCTTCAGCCAGGGCGCGATGATGAGCCTGCATGTGGCGCCCCGCCGCCCCGATCCGGTCGCGGCGATCGTCGCTTTCTCGGGCCGTTACATGGAGGCGGCGGAGGAAGGTCCGATCCTCAGCAAGCCGCCGATCCTGCTGACGCATGGCGACCGCGACGAGGTGATCCCGGTCGGGGCCCTGCATGAAGCCCGGGCGGCGCTCGGCGCTCAGGGGTTCGAACTGCGTTGGCACGTCTCGCCGGGCGTCGGCCACGGCATCGGGCCGGACGCGCTGGCGCTGGCGGCGGAGTTCCTCGCCCCGCGGCTTCGCGGCGCCGCAGCAATTGCGGAGGCGTAGATCATGATGAACGCAACCTTTACGATCTGTGGATAACTCTGTGGGCACAGGGGAAAACCGGCTGCGTCGCAAAACCGTCGCGGCCCATTGCTACAGTCCGAAGGCAAGCGGGAGCGGTCCGCATCTAGAGGGTTTATCGCCAGGCGTCCGCCAGATATAGTTGCTGCGTCGCAGGGGCGTGGACGTCCCGTCTCGCCTCGCCAGACCGCGCCGCCGGGATGGGAGAAATGCCGATATGACTGTCGCGTTCGCCTCGAGTTTCGTGCGAAGTCCCGCCAGCCTCCGCGACCATCCCGCCCTCGTGCTGAACGCAGATTACCGCCCTCTCAGCTATTTCCCGCTTTCGCTCTGGCCGTGGCAGGAGGCCGTGAAGGCCTCGTTCCTCGACCGCGTGGTCATCGTCGCCGAATACGACGCCACGGTGCGCAGCCCCTCGACCGAGATCCGCCTGCCCTCGGTCGTGGTGTTGCGCGACTACGTCAAGCCCGCCGCCTGGCCCGCCTTCACCCGCTTCAATCTGTTCCTGCGCGACGAGTTCACCTGCCAGTATTGCGGCGCCAAGGGCGAGATGACCTTCGACCACGTGCTGCCGCGCTCGAAGGGCGGGCGCACCACCTGGGAGAACGTCGTCGCCGCCTGCGGGAAGTGCAATCTGAAGAAAGGCGACATGACGCTCTCCCGCGCCGGGATGCGCCTCGCCCGCCGGCCCGTGCAGCCCAGTTCGGCGCAACTTCAGGCGGTCGGGCGCAAGTTTCCGCCCAACCACCTGCACCGCAGCTGGATGGACTATCTCTACTGGGACGCCGAACTCGACGCGTAGGCCGCGCCGAACAACGCCGCCAGTCCGGCGGAAAGCGGCACGTTCCACGCCGCCATGCTGAGCCCGAGCATCGACCACTGGACCTCGTCGCAGCGCACGATGGGCGCCGCCTGAAGCTGGGCGATCAGCTCCTCGGGGCTGAGATCGAAGCGCACCGGCGAGGAACAGGCCGTGAAGCCCTCCCACCAGCCCTGCTCCAGACCCGCCTGATAGACCGCCGTCGCCGCGCCGAAGGCGAGCGCCGCCGCTCCCGCCGCCGCCGCCCAGCGCCACAACGCCTGCGGCCGGAGCGTCAGCGCGAGCGCACCCAGCGCGAAGCCCGCGGCGTGCGCCCCGCGCTGGACGTAGCACAGATCGCAGGGGCGCAGTCCGGCCAGATGCTCGAAGCCAAGCGAGGCGAGCAGCACGGCGAAGCACCCCGCCGTCGCCGCCGCGGCCAGAGCGCCGGGGGCGCGCAGACCCCCGATCACGCGAGATACCGCGCCACGAGGAACCCGCCGAACAACAGCAGGAAGAAGATGGTCGCCATCAGGCCGAGCCGGTCCTCGATGAATTTCTTCATCGGCGCGCCCCATTTCCACAGCAGCGCGGCGATCAGGAAGAAGCGCAGACCCCGCGCGACGATGCTGGAGAGCGTGAACACGACGAGGTCGAGCCCCGTGGCGCCCGAGAAGATCGTGATCACCTTGTAGGGGAACGGCGTGACGCCTGCGAACAGCACCGCCCAGGCGCCGTATTCGTTGAAGCGCGCGCTCATCTCGGCGAACTTGTCCCACTTGTCGTAGAACTCCAGCACCGGGCGGCCGACCTGCTCGAGCAGCAGCGCGCCGATCGCGTAGCCGGCCATCCCGCCGAGCACCGAGGCGGCCGTGCAGACGGCGGCGATCCGGAAGGCGCGGTCGGGGCGCGCGATGATCATGGGGATCATCAGGATGTCGGGCGGGATCGGGAAGACCGAGCTTTCCACGAAGCTCACGATCGCGAGCGCCCACATCGCATGGGGCGTCTCGGCGAGATGCAGGGTCCAGTCGTAGAGGCGGCGCAACATGAGCGGCGAGGTAGCATTGCGCCGCAGCGCCGCAAAGGGGAATCGCCGCGCCGCGCGGGCCGCAGGAAACGGGTGGCGGCGATGCGGCGCTTGGGCCACGTTCGCGCCGGAAGGAGACGCCGCCATGACCCTCGCATCCGCCGCGCCCGCAGGCGCAACGGCGCCGCCCGACGCCGCCGCCCTCTATCCGCTGATGAAGGCGGCCCTCGCCTTTCTCGACGACCGCCGCGCCGACCAGCCCGGGCTCGACGCCGTCGCCGCCCATGTCGGGCTCAGCCCGGCGCACTTCCAGAGGGCCTTCAGCCGCTGGGTCGGCGTCAGCCCCAAGCGCTATCTCCAGCACCTGACGCTGACCGATGCGCGCCGCCTCCTCGCCGAGCGCGCCAGCGTGCTCGACGCGACCTACGAGACCGGCCTGTCCTCGCCGGGCCGGCTGCACGATCTGTTCGTGCGCTGGGAGGCGATGAGCCCCGGCGAATGGGCGCGGCGCGGCGAAGGGTTGCGGATATCCTGGGGCTGGTTCGACACGCCCTTCGGCCCTGCGCTCGCGATGGGGACTGCGCGCGGCCTCTGCGGCCTCGCCTTCGCCGCCGAACAGGGGCGCGAGACGGCGCTGGCCGACATGCGGGGCCGCTGGCCCGCGGCGGACTACGTCGAGGCGCCGGAGGCGCTTGCTTCATGGGTGTCCGCCGCCTTCGGCGAGACGCGCGGCGAGGTGGCGCTCGCCCCGATGGGCGGGCCGTTCCAGATCAAGGTCTGGGAGGCGCTGCTGAACGTGCCCGAGGGCGCGCTCACCACCTATTCGGCGCTGGCCGAGCGCATCGGCGCGCCGCGCGCGGTGCGCGCCGTCGGAACGGCGGTCGGGCGCAACCCGATCAGCTTCCTCATCCCCTGCCACCGCGCCCTGCGCCGCGACGGCGGGCTCGGCGGCTATCACTGGGGTCTCAGCGTCAAGCGCGCGATGCTCGCCTGGGAGAGCGCGCGCGCCGAAGCGCGGGAGGCCGCGCAAAACGCTTGATCGCAAGGCCCGCGGCTGGCACGCTTCGCACAGGTTCAACAACGGAAAGGAGGTGGTCCCATGTCAGTGACTTCGCAGCGTCCGGCAGGGAATGCGCAGGTCGTCGGCGGAAGGGAGCAGCCTTTCTTCCTCTGAACCGCGCGCGGGCCGGGTCCCATCCCGGTCGGGCGCCCGAAATCACGGAAGGCCGCCGCGCAGGCGGCCTTTTCCGTTCCGGCCTCCCCCAGACTTCCGGTTTCCAATGCTCCGCATCACCGAGACTGTCGCGCTCGCGGAATGGGAGCTGACCGAGCGTTTCGTGCGCGCCTCGGGTCCCGGCGGGCAGAACGTCAACAAGGTTTCGACGGCGGTGGAGCTGCGCTTCGAGGCGGCGCGCTCGCCGCATCTGCCGCCCGACGCGAAGGCCCGGCTGCGCCGGCTCGCCGGGCGGCGCTGGACCGTCGAGGGCGCCGTGGTGATCCAGGCCGACCGCTTCGCCAGCCAGATCCGCAACCGCGAAGATGCGCGGGAGCGGCTCGCGGCCCTCGTCGCCGAGGCGCTGGAGCGCCCCCGCCCGCGCATCCCGACGCGCCCCGGCGCCGGCGCCCGCGCGCGGCGACTCGACGCCAAGACCCATCGCGGCGCCGTCAAGAAACTGCGCGGCGCGCCCGAAACTGAGTGAACCGGTCCCCCGCATGGCCGACATGCGCAGCCTGCATATCTGATCGATGTCAATGGGATGCGTCGCACCGATTGCGGGCCCGCGCGGGGAATTTCCCGTCGCCCCTTGGAAAATCATCGTTGGACGCCTTATCTGCTCTCTCATCAAGCGCGCGGCGTTCCGCGCTGCACTCGCGCATGCGCAGTTCGCCGTCGACGGCCTTCGGCCCGACCGCAGTTCGCGCTGCCGACCAGACCGGAGGAGCACGACATGGCGCAAACGCGCATTCTCATGATTTTGACGTCCAACGCCCGCATGGGGATGCATGGCGGCGAGACGGGCCTTTGGCTCGAGGAGTTCGCAGCGCCGTTCTACGCCTTCGAGGACGCCGGCATGTCGCCGGAGATCGCCACCATCAAGGGCGGCGCCCCCGCCATCGACCCGCGCAGCCTGACCGAGGAAGCGCAGACCGACGCGGTCCGCCGCTGCCTCGCCGACGCCCGCCTGCAGGAGGGCCTGAAAGCCGCGCCCGCGCTGCGGCAGGTCCAGACCTCCGCCTATGACGCGGTGTTCCTGCCCGGCGGCCACGGGACGATGTGGGACTTCACCGCCTCGCCCGAGCTGACCGTCGCGCTTGAGCAGTTCGCCCTCAAGGGCCTGCCGATCGCCGCGCTCTGCCACGGTCCGGCGGCGCTGGTGCCGGTGATGGACAAGCGCAGCCAGCCGCTGACCCGCGGCCGCCGCGTCGCCTGCTTCTCGGACGCCGAGGAGAAGGCGGTCGGCATGGACGCCGCCATCCCGTTCTCGCTTGAGCGCAAGCTGCGCGACCTCGGCGCGATCATCGAGCCGGCGGCGCCGTTCCAGCCCCATGTCGAAGTCGACGAGTTCCTGATCACCGGCCAGAACCCGGCCTCCTCGGTCGCCACGGCCGAGGCGCTTGTCCAGATGATCCGCGGCGCCCGCATCGCCGCCTGAGCCCCCGCGCCCCGGCGACGGGGCGCGCACGGCGTTTGAAGTGACGGCCCCGGCCCTCTAGCGTCCGCGCGAGCCAGCCGGAGCGCCGCAGATGATTCGCACCTTTCGTCATGTCGAGGGCGCGCTGCGTCTCGCCGAAGACGCGTCTCCCGCGGATGAGGGCGTCGTCTGGCTCGACCTGATGGCGCCGACCCGCGAGGAGGAGACGCGCGTCGAGGACGCGCTCGGGGTCGACGCGCCCACGCGCGAGGAGATGGAGGAGATCGAGGCTTCGAGCCGCCTCTATCAGGAAGACGGCGCGCTGGTGATGACGGTTCTGCTGCCCGCGCGCGGCGACTCCGACGACCCGGAAATGGCCCCGGTCAGCTTCGTGCTCGCCTCAGGGCGGCTGATCACCGTGCGCTACCACGCCCCTCAGGCCTTCGAGACCTTCCCGCGACGCGCCGAGAAGTCCGCGCCGGGCTGCGGCACGGCGGAAGGCGTTCTGATGGCGCTTCTCGAAGCCGTCGTCGACCGGCTCGCCGACATTCTCGAGCGCACCGCGCTCGACATCGACGCGCTCTCGCACAAGGTGTTCGGCGCGGGGGCCGAGCGGGCGGCGGTCGGGGCGGACGCGCTGCGCGACGTGCTCAAGGGGATCGGGCGGCAGGGCGACAAGCTGTCCGACATCCGCAACAGCCTGATGACGCTGGAGCGCGCGATCGGATTTCTCGGCCAGTGGATGGCCGCCAACCACATCGACAAGGATTTGCGCGCCCGCCAGAAGACGCTCGCGCGGGACGCGCGGTCGCTCAGCGACCATGCCAGCTTCCTGTCGCAGAAAGTCCAGTTTCTGCTCGACGCGACGCTGGGTCTGATCAACATCGAGCAGAACCAGATCATCAAGATCTTCTCGGTCGTCGCCGTGGCCTTCCTGCCGCCGACGCTGATCGCCTCGATCTACGGGATGAACTTCGAGATCATGCCGGAGCTGGGATGGCCTTTCGGCTATCCGATGGCGCTCGGGCTGATGATCGTCTCGGCGGTGGCGCCGATGCTGTATTTCCGCCGGCGCGGCTGGCTCTGACGCCGCGCCGGGGGGCGGTCGGTCAGCGCTTCTCGACGTCCACGTAGTCGCGCGCGGCGGCGCCTTCGTAGAGTTGGCGGGGGCGGCCGATCTTGCCGTGCGGGTCCTCGATCATCTCCTTCCACTGCGCGATCCACCCCACTGTGCGCGACAGCGCGAAGATCGCGGTGAACATCGAGGTCGGGAAACCCATCGCGTCGAGGATGATCCCCGAGTAGAAGTCGACGTTGGGATAAAGCTTGCGCTCGATGAAATATTCGTCCTCGAGCGCGATCCGCTCCAACTCCTTGGCGACCTGCAGCGTCGGGTTGTTCTCGATGCCCATCAGTCCGAGCACTTCGTCGGCGGACTGCTTCATAACCTTCGCGCGCGGGTCGAAGTTCTTGTAGACGCGGTGGCCGAAGCCCATCAGGCGGAACGGGTCGTCCT